>JAISFK010000056.1 GCA_031263625.1 Clostridiales bacterium | reverse complement strand
ATTGACGCTCTGCAGGCATACTTTGCCGCGACGTTCCGCACCAAGCAGGTGCGCGTGCGCGAGAGCGGCAGCGTAGTGACGCTTGAGCCGATTGCAGCTCCAAGCGCACATGCTGATGCTTTGATGCAGATTAAGCGCGAGCAGGAAGAATATGATTGCCCGCTGCTTGGCGCGGGCATGGGGAGCAAACTTACCGTCGACAAGTTTCTTGAAATGACCCGCGAGGAGGGCGAAAATTGGTGACATATGTGTTGGATGCCTGCGCAGTCATCGCTCTCGTCAATCGGGAAGCCGGCTACGACAAGGTAGCCGCTCTTTTTTTAAATTGTCAGCGTATGAAATTCGTCGCCACGCGCGCCTCGCGCTCCGGGGGAGGCACCGCGCCTTTCGCCGCGCCGATGCATTTCAGGAGCCACGCCATGTTGCTCCCGAGCGTCCGCATGGTCTGCATGCCCTCCAGATCCCGGCGGGCCTCGTCCGGCGTGTTGCCGTGCACCATGTTCCAGTACTGCGACGTCACTACGGGCATGCTGGACAGCATGAAATACTTGTTGAGCCTGTCCAGCGCGGCCGTCGCGCCGGCCCTGCGGCAGCAGACGACCGCTGCGGCGGGCTTTTGCTCGTAGGGGCCGCTCTTGAGGAAGAACAGCCTGTCCAGGAACGAGCAGACGGATCCGGCCGCCGCGCCGTAATACACGGGGGAGCCGACGATCAGGCCGTCCGCGGCCTTGAGCAGCTCCGCGCACTCGTTCACGCCGTCGCCGCCGAACACGCAGCGGCCGCTGCCGGCGCAGCCCCGGCAGGCCGTGCAGTCCTGTATGGGGGCCTTGCCGATGTGGTAGATCCGCGTCTCTATCCCGTTGGCGTTCAAAGCGCCCGCCGCCTCGGACAAAGCGGCGTTCGTGCATCCGTCTTTCCTGGGGCTGCCGTTTATCAGCAAAACATTCATGTCAGCGCGTCCTCTCTGCACTGTATTCTGCGGCCTCGCCAGATGGTCGCCGCCAATGGCCTGCGCCGACGGGCCAAGCAGACGGCCTCTGCCGGCGGCCGGCGACCTTTGCCGACGACCGCCGCTGACGGTCGCCGCCGATGGCCTCCGCGTTTGCGCTCCACCATTGTATCACAGAAATTTTCGCCTGTCAGGCGGGGCGCCGCATAAATTTCGACAGCCGCCCCAACAAAATTCACAAAATTCCCTTTTGCGCTCCCCACTGCGCTCCCTCTGCGCTAGTAGCGCCCAAATTCCAAAATGCCTTCCATCACTGCGAGCATGCTGCGCAAGAGCGAGCCGTTGTTGATGGATCCGGCCGTCGCCAAGTTGAGCCCGCGCCCGCCAATGGCTTTTATCGCCTTGCAGTCCCGCTCCACCTCGGCCACAATCTCTTTTCGGTCGTTGCCCATGAATGTAAAGGGCGCCAGCTGCCCGTCGATGCGGGCGCGGGGGCAGTGCCGGCGTATCTCCTCCACCGAGAGCTTGGGGCCGAAGTTGCAGCCAGTCAGCCCAAGGCTGCCCAAAATAGGCAGCAGATGCCCCATGTCCGAATCCGAGTGCTGGTATCGCTCGTCCCCCGGAGCCGGCGAGGCGTAGCCAAACACTTCCTTCAGCACCGGATAGCCAAAGGCCTCGTACATTTCAGGCGTCAGCAAGGCGCAGTCGTCGTCGTTAAACTGAAATCCTCTCGGACGGGTTTCTTCCGCGCATCCGTAGCCAGATTCCTCGCTGAATAGGCGAATGTACTTTAAAATGACATCGCAGATGGCGCGGCTGAATCGGCTGAACAGTTCCGGCGCGTCGTAATAGAGGTAGACAAAATTCTCGGCGCCAAAAATTGAGCAGGCCAGCGTGACCGGCCCCCGGATATTGCGAAAGGGCTGCGGGCGAATCCCGAAAGTCTCGAAAATGCGCTTCTTCTCGGCCTCCCAGCCCGAAGGCAGCACGAAGCCGCGAAAATCCATTTTGTCGATGGCATCCAGCTGGGCCTCTAGCGCCGTAGGGGTGTCGTAGCGACTTTTCAGCCACGTGTTCCCGCTGTAATAAACGTATTCGCCGCCAAAGACCTCGCCAATCATGCGCACATGCGGAAACCTCGCATCGGGGGCGGGCAGCTCCTCCGCCAACAGGCGCCGCCCCACGATGCGCTCCGCCAGGCCATTGTACCGCTTGTTCAGCTCCAGCCGCCTTTCGCGCGGCGTGTAGCCCCAGGGCTCGCCCTCTTCGCCCAGCTCGGCAAACACGCATTCGTCCGACATGCGAATCCCCAGGGCCACCTGCGGCGCATGCGGGCTAAAGCAGTTGTCCTCGTGCGCCAGGGCGTCGTCCTTCCAAAACTGCTCCAAATCTGAACGGCTCAGCATCCTTGTCAGCTCCTCATTATGGCTCCATATGGCCTGTCCTATGGTTCTATGGCTCCTATATGGCTCTATGCTCCTATATGCCTATATGGCTCTATATGGCCTGTCCTATGGCTCTATGGCCTGCCAACCGGCATCAGCCGAAAACCCGCTTCACCGCATCCAGATAGCCATAGCCGTATACGTCGTCCGGCTGCAGATAGCTGGTTTCGGTCCATTCGTTCCAGCTGTTGACGGTGAGCAGCGGCGGCTGGCCGGGATGCGCGTCAACGTAGTCCTTAGCCATGCGCAGCGCCTGCTCAAAACGCTCCGGCGTGTTCCCGGCGACGATGCTGGGGCGCAAGGCATGAAACCTCGGATTGTTGTCCCAGCCCACCGAAATGTGCGGGAAGTATGGCTGGCTGTAGGCTCGGTCGATGCGCTCCCATTCTTTTTGCGCGTCGGCGACGATTTCCATATAGTCCCGCGACACGGAGGTGAAATGGACAAACTGGTAATGGGACAGGCTGTCGAAGCGCAAGTCCCGGATGATTGCGCCGGTGGTTGCGGGCTTGCCCCCGTCCATCCCGGAAAGATTGAAGTTCCTGTCGCTGTACATGCACAGCTGCAGGTGCAGCCCCGGAAAGCCGGCCTGGACGCACATCTCGCGGAACAGCTCCAGCGCTCGCCTCGCGCCCTCCAGCCCGCCCAGCCCGCGGCAGAGATTGGCGACGTCGTAAATCATGAACACGGGCGCGCCGTCAATGCGATAGTACGACGGATGGGAAAAATACTTGCCAATCACCCTGGCAAACACCCTCTTTGTCTCGGCAAGATCCACAGCCCCGTCCCAAATGACGGTTTCAGGCCCGGACGAAAGCCGGATGTCCCAATAGCAGTTGGCGGAATGGTTGGCCCACATCAAAAAGAACTTCATCTTGCGGTTGTTTTTGGCCCCCAAAAAGCCGTCGTTAAGGCATTGCTCCAGAAAAGGGCGCCTGTCGTACCAGTACCAGTCATATATGAACACATTCACATTATGATCGGCGGCCGCCTCGATTTCCATCTCCATCACATAGGGATCGGCCTCGTTGACATAGCCCCACAGCGGGCGGCGGGGCCAGCCATGGCCTTCAAATTTGGGGCCGGCCGCTTTCACTGTCTCCCATTCGCCGATGCCCTGCGGCCAGAACATCCGGCTGCGGGGCTCGTTGCCCGTGTACGCGGGCCATACATAGGCGGCCACGTCGTATTTGCGCGCCATGCGAATCACCTCTTTCAATTTTTCGATTTTCAATGAATTTGCTCGCAGTAAACATAGCATACCATATCCGGCGCTTCAATAGGACTTTATTGCAAGCTTCCCTTTTTTCGGTATTTTTCGGCTATTTTCCGGCCATTTTTTGGCCTGGCCGCCGGGCTTTTCCCCATGTGCATTTCACCGAGCCCGTGCGCGCCCTGCAAGCAGCCTTCATTGCCGGGCGCATTTGGCCGCAACCGTAGCCGCAGCGGGGCTGAGATCATGGGAGATCAAGGGCTGAGATCAGGCTAAAAAAGTATTTGCGCCCCACGCGCGCTTGTGGTATAATTTACCAAGCAGTTGGTGCAGGCGCGGGCTTGCCGCATCCCTGAAAGGGGGTGAGGCCTATGAGCGAGTACGAGCGATTATCTTTGATAATTGCCCTTGTGACGGCTATTATAGCGTTGCTTGAGTATTTGCAAAATAGCAAAAAGTAACCGCCCTGATCGCACCAGGACGGTTATTGCAAAACAATAAGCGCTCTGTGGCGAGCCCGCAAGGGCCCCCAACTGCTATTATTATATACTTGCGCGGTTATATTGTAAAGTGGAATTTTGCAAGCGCTAGACATCCTTGGCGACCTCCTTGGCGACCCAGCCGCCATGCGCCATACGCGCCGCAATGCGCACCGTCGGGCGCGCCGAATGCGGCATCGGACGCGCCGCCGCATAAATTTCGGCAAACATATTGACGGCTGCCCGCCGGACGTTGTAGACTGAATTTACGGGCGGGGCAAAACTCGGCGCTTCGCGTTGCGCTTTACGTTGCGTTTCGCGTTGCGCTTCACATTCCGGCGGATGCAAGAAAGGCGCTCAAGATGTTACGAATAGATATCCGCAGGGTGGGGCGGCAGCTGGGCGAGCTGTCCCGCAGGGCGCCGGGCGCCGTGCGCGCCGCCGCCGCCGAGGGCTGGTACTTCCATGGCGACGCCATGTCCCAAAACCGCCTGCGCCAGCTGAAATTCAACTACACGAGCAACATCATCGCCAACCTGATCGGCGGCAACTTTCTGACCGGGCTGCTGATCATGATGAACGCGGACGACGGCTACATCGGCCTCATATCCATCATCGCGTTTGCGGGCAACCTGTTCCAGCTGTTTTCCCCCCTGCTCCTGGAGCGCTTCGCGCAGCGCAAGCTCCTGCTGATCAGGGTTCGTTGCGCCGTGATGTTCCTCAACATCGTCGCGCTCGGCGCAATCCCGCTCCTGCCGGCGCCCGGCCCCGCCAAGCTCGTCGCGTTCGCCTCCGTCGTGCTCGTCGCCAACGTCCTCAGCGCCGCCATAGCGCCGGGCTTCGCCGTCTGGCACTTGCAGTTCACGCCGTGGAACATGCGGGCGCGCTACTTTTCGTTCCTGAGCATGTCGAACGGCCTCGTCGTCGCGATCGCCGTGCTCGCCGGCAGCAAGGCGGCCGACATATTCGAGGCGGCGGGGCTGGAGCTGGAGGGCCTCGTGATCCTGCGCCTGGCCACAGCCGCCATCGTCGTCGCGGATCTGCTGCAGCTCCGCAAGATGGACGAGTTCCCGTACCCGAGCGACGGCGCGCGCCCGTCGATCAAGAGCATAGCGCTCAAGCCCCTAAGGGAGCGGAAATATCTGCTCACGGTCGGGCTGGCCTGCATCTGGCACTTCACGGCCAACATCCCCGCGTCGTACTACTCGGTGTACCTGCTGAGGGACGTCGGCGTAAGCTACTCGTTCATCACGCTCGTGTCCATGCTGAACATACCCGCGCTCATCTTCCTGACGCCGTTCTGGCGCAAAAAGCTCGGCAAGTATTCATGGTTCATGGTGCTGGGCATGGCGATGGGGCTGTACCTGCTGCACCTTGTCGGGCTGTCGTTCGTCACGGCGCGGACGATATTCCTCTACCCGATCATCCTGCTGTACGCCTATGTCCTTGCGGTGGGCATAAACCTGTCGTTCACGAACATCCCGTATGTCAACATACCCGAAAAGAGCCAGACCGTGTACATCGCGTTCTACTCGACGATGGCGAACCTGGCCGCGCTGCTCGGCGCGACGACGGGGCGGATGTTCGTCACGCGCGCGGCCGGCCTGACCGTGCGCCTGTTCGGGGTTTCGATGGGCGACAAGCAGCTGCTTATGCTGCTCGTCGCGGCGCTGATGCTCGTTGGGGCCGGCGCCATCCTGCTGCTGGAGAGGCGGACGCGCGCCGCCGCGGACGCAGGATAAGGGCTGCCCGGCTTTGGCGCGGGCGCGGCATAGGCGCGGGCCGTTAAGCACAGCCCGGGCACAGACATGAAGCATGAAAGCAAGATGCAGCAAAGGCGGCGGGCGCGGCGAGCGCTCCAGGCGCATTCTATGCGCGGCCTATACGCGGGGTATGGGCGCGGCGGGCGGGCCGCCCGGACTGCTGGCGCGCCTGTACAGATGAGCGCGGCGGGCGGGCCGCCCAGCGCTGCGTTGCGCGGCCTGGGCGCTAGTTCGGTTGCATAGAATTTCATTGGCATTTCATTGGTTTCATTTTGATATCGGCGGCAGTTGCGGCTTTGCCGGCTGCGTGGTAGAATGTGTTATGTTTGGCTGCGAGGGCGGCGCCGGCGCGCGCGCGGGGCGCGGCGCCGTTTTTTCCAACATGGAGGGGGCTGTTTGCCATGCAGAAGATAAAAAGCCTGATTGACCGCTACATATTCTCGGAAGCCCTGCCGCTCGACGCGCGCATCGCCAACATGGTGTTCATGGTCGGGATAGCGGGGGTCGTCTTCGCCATAGCCACGCGCCTGGCGATGCGCAGCTCGCCGGTGCTGATAGCGGTGCTCGTGGCCATCGTCGCCTGCGTCGCCGCGCTGATGGCTTTCTGCAACAAATACAACATGCACCGGGTCGGCTCGTGGTTCGTCCTGCTCGCGCTGTGCGACGTGCTGCTGCCTGCCGCGCTGTTCGCCATGGGCGGGGTGAAAAGCGGCTCGGCGGCCTATTTCACGATGTCCATCGTCCTCATATTCTTCCTGTCGCGGGGGCGCGCGCGCATCGTCCTGCTCGTCACGCACATCCTGTGGGTGTCGGCCTGCTACGCCGCGTCGGCGTTCCCGCCGTTCGACGCGCTCGTGGCGGAGCTTGGCGGCGCCGACCAGTATATCGACAACATACAGTCGTTTGTCGTGGCCGGGTTTTTCATCGCCGCGATCGTCGTGTTCCAGGATCGCATATTCCGGGACGAGAAGCAGAAGCTGGACATGCTGCTCAAGGCCATGAACTCGATGGCGGTCTCGCTGCTGGACCTGAACATGGACGATCCCGAAGCCGCCCTGCGCAAGAGCATGGGCCTGCTGGCGCACAACGTGGGCGCGGATCGCATAACCATATGGAAAAACGAGCTCAGGGGCGGGGAGCTGTATTTCGCGCACCAGATATCCGAGGCCGCGGCGGCGCCGGAATCCGGCGTCAGGCCGGACGTGCAGACAGAGGCGGCCGACGGGAGCGAGGACTTCGCGTTCCCCTACAGCCAGACCCTGCCGCAGTGGGTGGCGCCGCTGTCGTCCGGGCGCAGCATAAACATGACGATCGGCGAGTTCCCCGAAATGGAGCGGGAATTTCTCGGCCTTTTCGGCGTGCAGGCGTTTTTCATAGCGCCCGTGATCTTCAAGGGCGAATTTTGGGGCACCGTCACGTTCGACAACTGCCACAGCGTCAGGAAGTTCACGGCCGACGAGGAGCGGATCATATATCCCGGCGCGCTCCTGATCGCGAACGCCATGATACGCAACCAGATGATGCTCGACCTGGCGCGCGCGCGGAGCGAGGCCGAGGCCGGGTCGAGGGCGAAAAGCGACTTTCTGTCCAACATGAGCCACGAGATCCGCACGCCGATGAACGCCATAATCGGCATGACGTCAATCGGCCTTGGCGCGTCCGGCTCCGAGCGCAAGGACTACGCGTTCGGGAAGATCGGGGATGCGTCCGCGCATCTGCTCGGCGTCATCAACGACATTCTGGACATGAGCAAGATTGAGGCGAACAAGCTCGAGCTGTCCAGCGCGGAGTTCGTCTTCGAGAAGATGCTCCAGAAGGCCGTGAACGTCCACAATTTCCGAATCGACGAGAAGCGCCAGAACTTCACCGTGAAAATCGACCGCAACATCCCGCGCGTGCTTGTCGGGGACGACCAGCGCATGGCCCAGGTCATCATGAACCTCATTTCCAACGCGATAAAGTTCACCCCCGAGGGCGGCGACATCCGGCTTGAGGCGAGCCTCGCATCCGAGTCCGAGGATGGGAGAAAGTGCGTGGTGGAGGTCAGCGTCACGGACACAGGCATAGGCATAAGCGCGGAGCAGCAGAAGCGGCTGTTCACGTCGTTCCAGCAGGCCGAGGCGGGCACGTCGCGCAAGTTCGGGGGCACCGGGCTGGGGCTCGCCATATCCAAGCGCATTGTGGACTTGATGGGCGGGCGCGCGTGGATAGAGTCGGAGCTGGGGCGCGGCTCCAAGTTCGCCTTCACCGCCGAGCTGGAGCGCGGCTCCGACGAGCGCCAGGGCCTGCTGCCGCCGGGCGCGCGCTGGGAGAGCCTGCAAATCCTGGTGGCGGGCGGCGCGCCGGACATGCTGGAGTATTTCGCGGAGTTCGCGCGGGCCGCCCGCGTCGCGTGCGACGTGGCGGAGAGCGTCGAGCAGGCCCGCGCGGCGCTTGCGCGGCGGGGCGAGCCGTATGACATCTGCTTCGTGGACTGGGACATGCCCGGCGGGGGTGGCGCGGAGAGTGTCGGCGGCGGCGTTGACGGCTCGTATGGCACCGGCGCGGGTGGTGCCAGTGGCGGGGGAGGCGCGGATGGCGCGAATGGCGCTGCCAGCGGTGGGAGAGGCGCGAATGGCGCTGACGGCTCGCATGGCGCCAGCGGCTCGGATGGCGCGGAGGATATCGGCGGGGGAGGCGCGGAGCGTGTCGGCGGCGCAGGCACTGACGGCTCATATGGCGCCGGCGCCGGCGCTGCCGGCGCTGAGCTGACGCGGCACATAAAGGGCGGCGGGGGCGGCAAGCTCGTGGTTCTCATGGCCTCCACGGCCGACTACAGCTCCATAGAGGAGGAGGGGCGGCGCGCCGGGGCCGACAAGTTCATCGCGAAGCCGCTGTTCCCGTCGTCCATAGCCGACTGCATAAACGAGTGCATCGGCGTGCCGGGGGGCGCGGCGGCGGGCGGCGGAGGCATGGGGCGCGCGCCCGGCGGCAGCGGAGAGGCTGGCAGCGGAAGCGGCGACGGGGCCGCGGGCGGCGTTGGGGCGGCAGGCGCAAGCGAAGGCGGGGGCTGGGCCGGGGGCAGAAGCGCAGGCGGATCTGGCGGCGCTGGGGCAGGCGGCGCGGACGGGCTGGGCAGCCAGAGCGGCTTGGGCAGGGACAGCGCGGGCGGGAGCGGCAACGGCGGCAGCAGTGGCGGCAACGGCAGCGACAGCGAAAACGACTTTTCCGGATGCCGCGTGCTGCTCGCCGAGGACGTGGAGATCAACCGTGAGATCGTGATGGCGTTGCTGGAACCGACTAACCTGACCATAGACTGCGCGGAGAACGGCGCAGTGGCAGTGAGGATGTTCGCGGAAAACCCCGAGCGCTACGACATGGTGTTCATGGACGTGCAGATGCCGGAGATGGACGGCTACGAGGCGTCGCGCCGCCTGCGGGCGCTTGACGCCCCGAACGCCGCGTCGATCCCGATAATCGCCATGACCGCGAACGTGTTCCGCGAGGACATCGAAAAATGCCTCGAGGCGGGCATGAACGGGCATCTCAGCAAGCCGCTCGACATAAACGAGGTCATTCTGGCGCTGCGCGGCGCGCTGCCGAAAAAGCGCCATTGAATGGGGCCGCCCCGCAGCTACGGGTTCACGGATTGCCGGATATTGGCCGTTCTGCCCGTTCTGCCCTTGGCGGCGCTGGCCGCCCAGAACAGCAGGAAGGCCGCTATGTTGGCCGCGACGACGCTCGCGCCTGTCGGCGTGGCCTTGACGTAGGATACCGTCACGCCGGCGAAGAAGCAGGCCACCGACACGGCCGCCGAGCAGACCGCTACGCTCTTGAACGTCTTGCACAGGCGCATTGACGTGAGCGCGGGAAATATGATGAGGCTCGATATCAGCAGCGCGCCCATCATTCTCATGCCGAGGACGATTGTGATCGCGGTCAGGAACGCGATGAGCATGTTCCACGCCCCGGTTTTCACGCCCGTCGCCTTGGCGAAGTTCTCGTCGAACGTGACCGCGTAGATTTTGTTGTAGCAGAGCACGAACAGCGCCAGCACGACGGCGGCGAGCGCTATCGAGAGCCTCACGTCGCTCTTGCTCATGGCGAGGATGCTGCCGAACAGGTAGTTGCACACGTCCGTGTTCATGCCGGTCGTCAGCGATATGACAATCACGCCGATGGCGAGCGACGACGTCGAGATCAGCGCGATTGCCGCGTCGCCCTTGATCTTGCTGTTCTCGCTGACGCGCAGCAGCAGGAACGCCGCGAGCACCACGACGGGGATGGAAACCGTGAGCGGCGCGGCGTTCATCGCCGTCGCGACGGCGAGCGCCCCGAACCCGACGTGGGACAGCCCGTCGCCGATCATCGAGTAGCGCTTGAGCACGAGGCTCACGCCGAGCAGCGCGGCGCACAGCGAAACGAGCGCGCCGACCACCACGGCGCGGACGAGAAATTGATAGGAAAACATTTCCAAAAGCGTGTCAAGCATTGCCATAGCCATCCTTTCGTCGCTCGTTGCCGTTGCTTTCGCTGTTCATTTCCGTTACTTTCGCTGCTCGCTGCCGCCGGCAAATGCCCTTCCGATTTCGGACGCGAGATAGTCTGCCGCGCTGCCGAAAAACTCCTGCCTGTTTTTCAGGTGCAGGATGTGGCTCGCGTGCATGGCGGCGCTGCGGATGTCGTGCGACACCATTATGACGGTCACGCCCATTTCGCGGTTGATCCGCGAGATCAGCCGGTACAGCTCCTGCGTCATCACGGGATCCAGCCCGGCGGCCGGCTCGTCCAGCAGTATCAGCTTCTTTGTCGCGCACAGCGCCCGCGCGAGCAGCACCCGCTGCTGCTGCCCGCCGGACAGCTCCCTGTAGCACCGGCCGCGCAGCTCGCTGACGCCGAGCCGCTCCAGGTTTTCGCTCGCGATGGCCCTGTCCCGCCTGGAGTAGAACGGCAAAATCCCGCGCGACGCGAGGCGCCCCGACAGCGCGACTTCGTACACGCTCGACGGAAAGTCCTTCTGCGCGGCGGTCTGCTGCGGCAGGTAGCCTATCTCGTTCGGGCGCAGGCCGTCGCCCGTCAGGACGCGCCCCGCGTGCGGCGCCTTCAGCCCGAGCAGGCCCTTGACGAGCGTGCTCTTGCCGCTGCCGTTCTCGCCCACGACGCACAGATAGTCCCCGCGGCTGACGGCGAAGTTCAGGCCGCTGACGGCGGCGTTGCCCTCGTAGGCGAAAGCCGCGTCCTGGCAAGTGATAAAAGCCATTTAGGCAGAATCTCCTTTTTCGCGCAATTCTTTTCGCGCGGCGCGCGGAACCCTTCGCGCGGCGCGCCGCCCGTTTGCCTCACGCCGAATAGTACTAATCCGCAACCCGCCCAAAAATTTTGGGCGGAATCTTATTTGAAAACAGTATAGCACACTCGCGCGGGAAAGTCATGATCCGCCGGCGTAGCCGACGGCTTGATTAAGCCCCCATAGGGGGCCTGTTACTGGCACCCCTAAAGGTATTTGCCTTTTGTCGCGTCCCCCCTGTCACACTTCTCATTGTTTTTTCGCAACAATTACTTGCCTTCCTAAAGGGTTACCTTGATACTGGCGCCTCTAAAACAGGTTGCGCGGGTCAGGCAGCTCTGGGCGGTCATTTATCATGTCATCAGTTTCCTGGTTTTTAATGTACTGCCATATTTTACGCTCGTCCAGTCCAACTGTGTTCACATAATATCCTCTCGCCCAGAATGTATGGCCCTTGAAGTTGCTCCTGAGTTTGCTGAACTTTTCAAATATCATCATCGTGCTCTTGC
>JAISFK010000441.1 GCA_031263625.1 Clostridiales bacterium | reverse complement strand
GGCGGGCCCGCCGCCGCCCTCGCCGCAGGCGCGCACGCGCAGCTCCAGGAACGCTTCCTTCGCGCCGCCGCCCGCCCTCTCGGCTGCTCCGTTGCCCGCCCCCTCGGCCGCCCTGTCGCCCGCCATCGCCCCAGCCGTCGCCCCCTCGGCTGCTCCGTTGCCCGCTTTCGCGAGCAAAAAGCCCTCCGCGTGGAAAATGACGGCGCCGGCGTCCAGAGCGCCGTTAAGGCTCGCGCGCGCCCAGCAGTTTGAAAAGCCGGCCGCGCCGTATTGCTTCAGCGTGACGTCGCGGTAAGCGCCGACGCGGGTGAAGCACGGCTTTGGCCCAAGGTAGTCCCGGAAGTCCTGCGGCATCTTGCGGATCCCCAGCGTCTTGGGGGCGCGCCCGCTCAGCTCGGCGGGCAGCTCGACCGCGTCCGCGAGCCGCGCCACGGAGGGGAAGAGCAGCAGCAGCTCGTTCTCGCCTTTCAGCCTGCCTGTCACGTCGGCTTCCCACGGCACATAGCTGTCGTCGGCATAGAGCACCTGCTCGCCGTTCAAAAACACGCGGCAGACCGTGTCGAGGCCGCCAAAGCAGAGCTTCGAGCGCCTGCCCGGCTCGCCGCACGAAAACGCAACGCGGTACAGCCACGACTTTTGGGCCACCCACGCGTATTCCTCCGCCTTGCCCGGCAGCCACGGCTCGCCGATGAGCCCGTTCTGCCGCAATACGTCGTGGATCTGCGCCGGAAATTTCGCGGCGGGGAGCCACTCGCCCCCGCGCGCCTCCTCAGCCGGAAAGCCCCCGTCCAGCGGAAAATCGTCCGGCAGCTGCCGTATTTGCCAGCCATTGGCTATCTTTTCCTGATTCATGCGCCCTCCCCATCCCGGCGGCGGTAGAACAGCGTTGTCGAGTGCCTCGAGTAGTGCGGCTTCAGCGCAATGCCGCCCTGCTTCCTCCCGAGTATCCTCACGCGCTTCGTCTCGCCGGGCAGCAAGTCGAAATAGTTGTCGCTGAACAGCCAGCCAAACGGATCCTGCCCCTGCGAGCCCGTGATCTCCACGCATCTGGCGAAAGAGTCGGTCCGAATCTCGATGTCGTTTTCGACGATCCTGGCGCTCAGCCTCGCCTCCGGGAAGCGGTAGTGGCGCTCGACGCAGCAGTAGTCTATGGACGAGCTGTGCCACAGCCCGCCGTCGTCGTCAAACGTCGCGCACGGCAGATAGAATTTCTTGAAGAATTTCAGCTCGTCCAAGTCAAAGACTATGCCGGACTCGCCCTGCCCCATCGTCGCGCGCAGCTCTCGCTCCAGCGCGAATTTGTTCGCCTCGATGTCGAAGAGCCCAAACCTCACGGTTCCCGACACGTCCCCCGCAGAGTCGTTGACCAGCCACAGGTGGATGGAGTCCCTGATGTCAAAGCAGACCAGCACCGGCTGCTGCGCGCGCAGCGTGGCATAGTACGGCATGAACCCCTCCTGGAAGTAGTCGATCACGGCGCAGTAGACTTTGGGCCAGGTGTCGTTCAGCTTGCACGAAAAATGCCCCTTCGTGCGAAACTCCGGCGGGACGCTCGCGTCCGGGCCGCCCATCCTCGTGCGCTCCAGGCCGGCCCTCATCTCCTTCGCGTATGACGCCGCAAAGCGGTAGACATGGTCGTAGGCGTTGTCGGCGTCGTAGAATTCCCAGTACGGCCCCGTCTTGATATGCCCCTGTACAGGGTGATGGCTGCGCTCCATCCACGAGTCGGGCATCGGAAAGTCCTGCCCGTGCGTGAACTTGCCGTCATAGCCCTTCGGCCACAGCTCGCCCCGGATTATTTTCTTCAGGCTGTGCATGACGGGCGGGGCGGTGCGGATGTGCTCGCTGACGAAATTGGGAAAAAGCTTGTGCGGGTACTGCCACACGCAGTCGTAAGTGTGGTGGTCGCCGCTGCGCGGATCGTTCGCCCACTCGCCGAGCGACGGCGAGCTTGGGTGGAAGTAGCGGCCCGGATCCAGCTCGCCGACCAGCTCCGGGTACAGCCTGTCAACCAGCTCGACGCTGTAGACATGCCTGTCCCGGTTCAGGAACTCGGAGCCCATGATCATCTCGTTGCCGCCGCACCACATCAAAAGCGAGGCGTGGTGGCGCAGCCGCAGGATCAGCTCGCGGGCCTCGCGCATGTACTTGGCTATGTAGGGTTCGCTGTCCGGATACCCGCCAAAGCCAAAGAAAAACTCCTGCCAGATCAGCACGCCCCTGCGATCTGCCTCCTCGTAAAAGGCGTCGCTGTACGGTATCCCCTGCCCCCATATGCGGAGCGTGTTCATATTGGCGTTCTCAATCATGTCCATGAGGCGGATCATCCGGTCCTGCCTCCAGCAGTGGGTATACCCCTGAAACGGGTCCATGCTGCCGCCCCACAGCCGAACCTTCTTGCCGTTGATCACGAACATGAGCGGCAGGGGCATCTCCACATGGCGGAAGCCGAGCTGCCTGTCGATCTGGTCCTGCAGCTCGCCGTCCGACCAAAGCTCGGCGCGCAGGCCATAGAGCGGATGCTCGCCAAAGCCGCGCGGCCACCAGATTTCAGGGCTTTCGACGGCATACTGCCCCTCGGCGCTCCACTCGCCGCCGCTCGCCGCGGCCTCCAGCTCGCGCTCCCAGACCTCCGCGCCGTCCGGATCGGACAGGCGCAGCACGATCTTCACGCCCGGCGAGGTCGTGGCTCCGCTCAGGCTGACGCATATCCGCGCGCTCGACAGATCCGCGTCCAGCTCCGCCCTGCAAAAATCGCCCCTGATCTCGGAAAAGCCGCAGCCTTTCCGGCCATAACCGGCCAGAAGCACCTTGCCGTACACGCCGATGGGCGAAAAATAGCGGTACGCCCCCTGATAGTCGCTCCCGGCGAACACGTCCGGGGGAAAGTCGTGCGTCGGCTTCCTGACCAGCTTGCAGCGCTGGACGGTTTCGCGCCACTCCTCCGGGTAGTCGAGGCCCTGGAGATAGCCGAGAATGTTGTGAAAATGCAGGACAAGGACGTTGCGGGGGCCCAGCAGCCCCGTCACGTCGATCCTCTCGGACACGTACAGATCGTCGTGGTAGCAGATGTGCCGTCCGTTGAGGTAGGCGTCCGCTACCGTGTCCAGGCCCTTGAATACCAGGTCGTACCTCGCCGCGCCCATGTCGCACGGGAACTCGCACCTGTATACCCAGTCGTATTCCCCGACCCACTCGGCGGATTCGCACCAGCCGACGAGTATTTCCTCGGGCAGCGCCTTGTGCGCGAGCAGGACGTCATGCACCTGCGCCGGCATCTCCGATATCGCGAGCCAGCCGGCGGGGTCGCCCGCGACGCGGGACGGATCCACTTTTTCGGCCGGCTCTATCTGCTTCAGGCTCCACGAGCCGTTCAGTTCGACAACGCTTTTCATAAGCCACCTTTCAGCCTGGGCCGCGCGGCGCGGGGCCGGGCTTTTCCACCCGGCCCCGTGCGCGCCGGCCGCTTCGGCGCCATTTTATACTGACGAGCAAACGACTATTATTTCAAGTTGTACCGCTCCAGCGCAATCTCCTGAAGCTCAAGCATCCGCTTAACGTTCAGCCTCTCAAGCTCCGGCATGTAGACGTTGTCAAAGTCGCTCTCGGGCACTTTGCCCGTTACAAACTGGGATGTGAATTCCTTCACGTAGTTGTCCACGGCCGTGTAGATCCTGCTGTACTCCCTGGATTCCTCGAGCGTCGGTATCAGCGGCGGTATGTTGTGGTCGAGCTGGTTTGTCTGCCTGTACAGGTTGATCGCGTCAAGCTGGCGCTGCGTCTGGTTCAGCTGCTCCGTGACCGGGTTCATCTGAATGGTGGGCGTCTGATTGATGGTCCTGGCGTACACGCCCCACTCGGCCTTGATGTCGGCGGCGTCCGCGATGAACGGCAGAAGCTTGGGATAGCCGTCCTCCAGCCTCGTGTACGACTCGCCCTCAATGCCAAAGTTCTCCGCGACCACGCCGACGTCGGACCACATGTAGTTCAGCAGCTTTACGGCGTACTCGGCGTTCTTGCTCTTGCCGCTCACGACGGCCAGCGGGTAGCTGGGCCAGTAGTCGGCGTCGCGGTGCCCGAATTCAGCGAGCTGGCCTTTTTCGAGCGTCGGGTATTTCGCGCCCACAAGGTAGGAGTCCTCCTTCTGGCTTATCAAAACCGGATTCCACTTGCCCATGCCGCCGCCGGAGGATCCGCTGATCGCGCCCGACCGGTCCGTGTAGAGATTGGTGTCGGTGTCCTGAATCGTGTTCGTGAACACGTTGGGGTCGATCAGCCCGTCCGCGTACCACCGCCTCAGCAGCATGAGCCCGTCCTTGTATTCGGGGAGCGCCGGGCCGTAAACGATCTTCCCGCCGTCCATGTACAGGCGGAGGCACGTCCCGTAGGCGCCGATAAACGTGCCGTATGGCAAGTACTCGCCGAACACCCCGGCCTGGTTCGCAGTGTACGGGGCGATCGCGCCTTTTTCGTCCTTGAAATAGCGCAGAACGGCCTCCCACTCGTCGATCGTCTCAGGCACGTCGAAGCCGCCGTCGTTCAGCCAGTCGTTCCGTATCATCAGCCCGCTGTAGATGGTCGGCTCCACATCGACGCGGCAGAACGGGAAGCCCCATATCGTCCCGCTGTCCGTGCGCGTCTTCTTCGCGATGGACGGGAACATCTCAAGCTTCTGCTTGTAGTCCGGCGCCCACGCGTCCATCACGTCGTTAAGCCTGTAAATGATGCCGGCCGAGACAGCCGCGTCCGGCCCGGCGGGATAGTACTGCAGCCACGGTGCCTCGATGATGTCCGGCAGCTCGCCTCCCGCGAGCAGCAGGTTGAAAGCCTCCTGCTCCTGGCCCTGGGCCGGGTGTATCCATTCGATCTCAATGCCGGTGTTCTGCGTGAGATACCAGGAGTTTCTCGTTTCGTTCATGCTCTTGACCTTGCGCGCGACCTCCGGCAGGATCTTCACCCAGTAGGTGATCTTGGGCGCGCCTTCGAGCGGGTACTCGTCAAGGATGGGCTCCTTCGGGTTCAGCACCCAGTCCCTGATCTCTGTCTTGTGCTCGCCAAGCAGCTCCGTGTCCGACAGGTCCACGTCCGTGTCCGTCTTTACCGTTGTCGCCGCTGCGGCGGGCTGGCTCGCCTCCGTCGCCGTTTCGGCCGATGCACCCGCCTGCGTCCCGGCCGTCGTCGCCTCGGCCGCCTGCGTCGCCTGCGTCGTCTGCTGCGCGGCCGGCGCCGCGCCGCACGAGGCCAGCATGGCGGCCATCAGCGCGATCGCGCACGCCTTTGCCAAATTGCTTTTCGTGTGGTTAGTCATTGCCATTCATTCCTCTCCCTATTTTAGTTTTGGGGCAAAACGCAAGACTGAGCGTCTGCTTTCAGGTTTTCGGGCTTTCCGGCTCTCCAGCTTTCCGGCTCAGCCCTTGACGGCGCCCACCATGACGCCGCTGGCGAAATACTTCTGGAGGAACGGGTACAGCGCCAGGATCGGCACCGTGGCGATCACGATGACCGTATACCTTATGCTCATCGCTATCTCCGTCAGGTCCTGGCTCCCCCCGCTCGCCATCGCGGATATGTCGTTGGAGATCAGGATCTCCCTGAGAATCAGCTGCAGCGGGAACAGGTCCCTGCTCTGTATGTACAGCATGGCGTTGAACCACGAGTTCCAGTGGCCGACGCCGTAATACAGCACAAGCACGGCAAGCACCGCCTTCGACAGCGGCATGTAGATTCGGAACAGTATCGTCAGGTGGTTCGCCCCGTCGATCAGCGCGGACTCCTCCAGGCTCTCGGGGATGCCGTAAAAACTGGTGCGCAGTATCACAAAATTGAACGTGTTGATCGAAACGGGCAGGATCAGCGCCCAAATCGTGTTGTACAGGCCGAGATCCCGGATGTTCAGATACATCGGGATCATGCCCCCGCTGAAGAACATCGTGAACAGGATGAAGCGCATGACGAATTTCGATATAATCTGATCCTTCCTCGTCACGAAATACGCCGCGAAGGACGTCATGAGGATATTGACCGCCACGCCGAAGATCACGATGAACAGCGTGTTCCTGTACCCTCCTGGGATTACGGGGTTGGCGGCCACGCCCTTGTAGCTTTCGAGCGTGAACCCGCCGAGCGGGTAGAAGATCGGCCCGAAATGGCGCGCCAGCGGCAGCGAGTGGCTGAACGACGCCATAATCACATGCCACATCGGGTACAGCGTCAGCACGGAGACAACGGTCAGCAGGGCGACGTTGCACGCGTTGAATATTCTTTGGCTGATCGGCAGCTTGGTTTTTTTCATAATCCGCCACTATTCCTTTTCAGGCTCCGGCGCGCCTTGGCGCAGCCGCCGCGCTACCAGAGCGAGTTGCCCGACGTCCTTTTGCTGACCGTGTTCGCAATCATCAAAATCAGAAAGTTGCACGTCGAGTTAAACAGCCCGACCGCAGTGCTAAACGAAAAATTCATCTCCTGAAGCCCTTTTCGGTAGACAAAGGTGGACAGCACGTCCGCCGTTTCATAGATAAGCGGGCTGTACAGCAGCATGACTTTCTCGAAGCCGACGTTCATCACCTGCCCCAGCCTGAGCAGCAGCATGGCGATGATAGTGGGCGCTATGCCGGGCAGCGAGATGTGCCAGACCTGCTTCGCGCGGCCGCAGCCGTCTATTCTGGCCGCCTCGTACAGCTCGGTGTTGATGGACAGCAGGGCCGCGATGTAGACGATCGCCCCGTAGCCGAATTCTTGCCATATGCCGGACACGACATACAGCGGGACAAAATTGGCCGGGCTGTTCAGCAGGGACTCGTTCGGCACGAGGCCGAGGCGGTACAGCACGCCCGTTATCGCGCCGTCCGTCGTGACAAACGTCCTCAGCAGGCCGCATATTACGACGAGCGAGATGAAGTGGGGCAGGTAGGAAACCGTCTGGACCACGCGCATGAAACGCCTGTTGCGCAACTCGTTCAGCAGCAGCGCGAAAACTATCGGGACGGGGAACCCCCACACTATGGACGAGACGCTGATGACGAACGTGTTGCGGATCACGGAAAACGCGTTCGGATCCCGGAAGAAGTCTACAAAATTGGAAAATCCGACCCACTCGCTCTCCCACAGCGGGAAGCCGGGGATGTAGTCCATGAACGCGATGAGCGCCCCAGACATCGGCTTGTAGGCAAAGAGCAGGTAATACGCGATCACGGGCGCGAGAATGACGTACAGGCTCGGGCTGCGGCGCACATCTCTCAACAGCACCTTGAAGAAGGGCCGCTTTCGCCTCTGGCCGCCGATATCCGGGTTTTGGAGCGCAGCGCCGCTGGAAACGCTCATGCTTGTTGACCTTTCCCTTTCCCTCTCCCTCACAGGTTCGCAAAATGTTCAAATTACATAAGATATCAAAGCCTTTTGGCAACATGTTTCATTAATTAAATAAAAAACGCAATGGGCAAAAAAGCGTCAATTATTTACTTTTCCGCAAAAATCAAATGTTGGCACGCCGTGGCACAGCGCCCGGATGGGCGGCGTCACGCCTGGCCGCTCGCGGCGTTCATGAACCGGCGCTGGTACGATACGACCTGGCTGGCCGACGTGAAGCGCGCGAGATAGTCCGGCGGGGCCGTGATGACGACCTTGCCGCTCATGTCCAAAAACTCGGCCTCGCACAGCACCTTGTCAATGTCCGGGTAGTTGCGCGAGCCCTCCATGGAGCAGACGATCAGCCGCGTGTCCGGCAGGTTGCACGCCCTGAGCGCGCGCAGGTTGTGCCTCATGCTGTCCAGGCCGTCTTCGCCCTGGCCGTCCTCAAAGTGCCGGTACTTTATTATCTCCCGCCCGCGCCGCTGGATCTC
>JAISFK010000355.1 GCA_031263625.1 Clostridiales bacterium | reverse complement strand
GCGCAGGCGCCCTCGCAGACGATAAGAGAGGGCGAGGACACGACAATCCGCTATGACGCGGTTGTCGCCGAGAACGGGGCGCGCTACGCCGTCGCGCTTTCTGTCCATGTCAAAAGCGCCGGCGGGGCGCTCCATTTCAGCGCGGACATATGCAACGGGGCCGACGGGCTGCGGGTCAACGAGCTCCAGCTGCCGTTCGCGGAGTTTGAGCGCCTGTCGTCGGAGCCGGACGAAGAAGTCCTGTACATCCCGAACGCGCTGGGCGCGAGGCATGAGAACCCGCGAGAGTACATAAGGAAAAACTTCCACAGCGAATACTTGCAGGCGGACGACAAGGGCGTCTGGTTCACGTCGATATACCCGCCCACGGCCCTGTGGCAGCTGCCGTCGCGCTCCCTGTCCATGCCGTGGCTGGGCGTGCAGAGCGGGGAGCATTTCCTCTACGCGGGGCGGCACGACGCCTTTTTCAGGATCGCGGGGCTGAGCGTGGGCGCCGAGCCGCGCGGCGCAGAATCCCGCCTCTCGATAGCGGTTTCCCAGTATCCCGCGGCCGCGCAGGGTGAGGCGCTGCACTATGGCGGCGGCGTACTGGCCGCGTGGCGGGGCGACTGGCGGGACGGTTCGGCGTTTTACAGGCAGTGGGCCGAGAGGACGTGGATGAAGGCGGCGGGAGTAGCTGGAGCGGCAGGAGCGACGGGAGTAGCAGGAGTAGCTGGAGCAACGGGAGCGGCTGGGCCGAAAATCGGCAGGCCCCCCGACTGGGTCGCCGCCATGCCGGGCTGGCAGCGGATCATATGCAAGCACCAGTACGGCGAGATATTTTACAAATACGCCGACCTGCCGCGCGTCTACGAGGAGGGCAGAAAGCACGGGATCGGCGCGTTGATGCTCTTTGCCTGGCACAAGGGCGGCCATGATGCCAGCTACCCCGAATTGGAGCCCTGCCCGACGCTGGGCGGGGCGGAGGGGCTGAGAGCGGCGATCAAAACAATACAGGGGCTGGGCGGCAAAGTCATCCTGTACAGCAACGGCCAGCTCATAGACGTCAACACCGGATATTACAGGGACATCGGCCGCTTTGCCAGCACAAAGGACATAGCGGGCAACGAGTATCGGGAGCGCTACGGGTTTTCAAACGACGGCACCGTGCTGAAATCGTTCCAGTACAGGTCTTTTGCCAGCGCGTGCCACGCGACGGGGGAGTGGAGGAAGACTTTGCTCGATCTGGGCAGGCTGAAGCTGGATTTGGGCGCCGACTCCATTTTCTACGACCAGATTGCCAACGCGGCCAAGCTGTGCTTCGACAAAACCCACCTGCACGGCGCCCGCATAGACGAGGAGCCGCACTGGCAGGCCCTGAACTTGGACGCGATAAAGGGGCTGCTCGGCGAGGGCCAGGCGCTGGGGACGGAGTGCTTCGCGGACCGCCTGACGGCGAGGCTCCACTACACGCACGGCATAGGCGCGGGGGCCGCGTGGAGCGGCGACGCGTATGCGGATCTGTTCCGCCACACGTTCCCGGAGTGCATCGCCTCCAACCGCATGGTCCACGACGAAAAGGAGGATTTCAGGGAGCACCTGAACCACGCATTTGTCTACGGGCTGATATTCGACATCGCGATATACAGGGGCAGGGCAGACCTGTCGGCGGCGCCCGAATACGCGCGGCACATAGAGCGCCTGCTGGCCATAAAGGAAAAGTACCGCAAATATTTTTACGGCGGGCGGTTCGAGTCGGCATATGATCTGCGCCTGCCCGCGAGCGCGCGCGCCGCGAAATATGCCAGCGGGGACGGCTTCATAGTGGCGCTTTGGAACAACGCGGAGCAGGGCGCCGAGCTGGACGTGTTCGGCAAGAAAGTCGCCGTGCGGGCCAAAAGCGTGGACGTCGTCGAGTTCGCCAATGGATAGCGAGCCATGCCGGCGCGCGCAGGCGAGCCGTGCGGACAAGTCGAGCGCGCCGCGCCCAGCGAGGCTGCCGCCGGCCATTTACGAAAGGGTGTTCGGCAGTACGAGTAGCGCCGATATGCGGGAATAATGTTGGAATAACGCCGGAATGGTGCAGTAATAATGCCGGAATAACGCAAGGGAGGGCTGCGGGCATGACGGACAAGCGGGAGGGGGCGAGGGGCGCATGAAAGATTTGCTGAAGGGAAAGCGCGCGGTCGTCACGGGCGGGAGCCGCGGCATAGGCTTTGGAATAGCGCAGTCGTTCGTCGAGAGCGGCGCAAGGGTCGCCATAACCGGGCGCGACGAGGCGTCTCTTGGCGAGGCGAGCAAAAAGCTCGGAGCGGGCAGCGCTTTGCCCCTGATTTGGGACGTGGCGCGCGCGGAGATCGCCGGGCAAAAGATCGAGGAGGCGGCCCAGGCGCTCGGTGGCCTGGACATTGTCGTCAACAACGCGGGCGTGCTGACGCCGCACGATCTGAGCCACAGTTTTTTTGAGATAACGCCGGAGGAGTATGACTATGTGCAGGAAATAAACCTTCGCGGGGTGTTTTTCGTCTGCCAGGCCGCGGCTTCGTACATGATGTCCCATAATATCAGAGGGCACATGATCAATATCTGCTCGGAAATGGGATTTTCGCCCGTGCATGCCACCTACGGCATCACCAAATGGGGCGTGCGCGGCCTGACGCTGGGGCTTGGGCGCCTGCTCGCGCCTAAGGGCATAACCGTGAACGGCATCGCGCCCGGCATTACCGCGACGCAGATGGTGGGGTGGAAAGAGGGCGACTCCGTCGAATATCTCGCGCACCCGAACGGGCGCTACGGATTGCCCAGCGACATGGGCGAACTGGCGGTTTTTCTGGCGAGCGGGCTGGGGGAGAATATCGTCGGCCAGTGCATTTTGTCGGACGGGGGACACTCCCTGAGAAGGGTTTAGGATAAAGACAAACGGCAGGACAAGCGGCAGGAATAAGCGGCAGGATAAGTTAAGATTCAGGATAAGCAGGGGGTTCAGGACAAGTGGCAGGATAAGTGAGGGTTCAGGATAAGCAGAGGGTTCAGGACAAGTGAAATGGAGGGCGCTCAAATGGCCGTTCAAATGGATAAAATGGCAAAAATGGACTGCGAGTCAATTTTTAGGATACCCGCGACCCCAAGGGTCGAGAAGCTTCGCGGCATATACCTGTCAAGCCCCGTGGCGACGCAGGCGCGGCCCGCCTATTACTCGGCTGACCGCTGGCAGAGCCTGTATTTCCTTGAGGGCTGGCTGGAATACCAGGACATGCCCACCACCGTGCTGCGCCGCGCCCACGCCGAAGCCCGCATCCTTGAAAAGTCGCGGCCGATCATATGCGAAGGCGAGCTGATCGTCGGGCAGCTGGATTTCCTGCCGTACACCCCGGAGGAGCAGGAGAGGTTCGACAAGCTGTACGAGATGTTCAAGATGGCGCCTAAAATCAAGGGCAGGACGGATCACATGTCGCTCGACTACGAAAAGCTGCTCAAAGTCGGCGCGCGCGGCCTGATTGGCGAGATTGAGGCCCGCAAGGGGGAATTGGCCTTCGGCGAGCCCGCGGAAATGGCCGCCAATCTTGAAAAGGAAGAGTTTTACGACGGCTGCCTTGTCGAGTTGCGCGCCCTCGTCGGATACGCCAAGCGGTACGCGGAGCGCGCCCGCGCGATGGCGGCGGAGGCGGCGGCAGAGGCGTCGGCGGGGGAGGCGGGGACGGCGGGAGATGCAGCTGAGGCGGGGGCAGGGGCAAAGGCGGCAGCGGCAAGGGCGGCGGCAGCGGCGCGCTCCAAGGAGTTGCTCGAAATCGCGGGCGTTCTCGACCGCGTGCCAGAGCATCCCGCGCGGAGCTTCCGCGAAGCGCTCCAGAGCATACATTTCTACACGTTCAATTTGTTCGGGCTGTACGCCCTCGGGCGCCCCGACCAGTACCTGCTGCCGTACTACGAGGCCGACATCGGCGCGGGCAGGCTCACAAGGGAGGAAGCGCAGGAGCTGATCGACAATTTCTGCATGCTGTACGCGACCTACATATTCTCGCGCGCGTCGGTGAGCGCCATGGTCGGGGGCACGAGCCGCGGGGGCGAGCCCGTCGAAAACGAGCTGACATACATGTTCCTGAACAGCATATCCCACACGAGGATGGCGGATCCGAGCATCGGGCTGTGCCTGACGGGCCAGACGAGCGAGCGGCTGCTGAAATGCTCGCTCAGGCTGCTCGCCGACGGGCACTCCCACCCCGCGCTGTTCAACGACAGGGCCATTTCGGATTCGCTGGCAGGATACGGCTTTGACAGGGGGGACGCGCGCGAGTACATCCACACGACGTGCGTGGAGATCACGGCCTGCTGCAAATCCAACATGTGGACGACGGTTCCGTGGGTCTGCATAGGGAGCATATTCGTGAAGACGCTCTACGAAAATGCCGAACCCGAATACGCCTGCCTGGACGACATTTTCGCCCGGTTCGGGGAGAACCTGCGCGAGCACCTGCGCGGCGCGTGCAAGAGATACGCGGTGATCCAGATGGAGCGGGCCCGCAACGGCGCCGAGCCGCTGCGCGCGTCCTGCCTCATCGGCGACTGCCTGCGGCGCGGCAAGAGCATCGGGCAGGGCGGCGCGGTCTACAACCAGTTCATGGCGAGCTTTGTCGGCGCGGCAAATGTCGTGGACTCGCTGGCCGCGATCGAGAAGCTGGTGTTCCGTGAGAAAAGGCTCACGCTCGGCGAGCTCAAAGAGGTTCTGGACAGGAATTACGAGGGCGAGGGCGACGAGGCGCTGCGCCAGCACATCGTCCGCAAAGTCCCCCACTACGGGAACGACGACGCGTTCACGGACGGGCTGATGGCCAGGCTCATGAAGATCCTCGCGGAGAGCTGCGGCGGCATTTTCAATTACAGGGGGGCGGGCGTGATCCCCGGCGCGTTTGCGTACAACATCCATGTCGATATGGGCGCCTACTTGCAGGCCACGCCCGACGGCAGGCGCAAGGGCGAGCCGCTGTCGGACAGCGCGGGCGCGGCGCAGGGGCGGGACACGGCGGGCCCGACGGCAGCCATACTGTCCGCCACCAGCTGGGACCAGTCGCCCTTCCTGGGCGGCATCGCCCTGAACCTGAAATTCGGCAAGGAGATGATGGCGGGCGACTCCATCGGCAATATCGCCGCGCTGGTGAAGACGCTGATGCAGCGGGGCGGCCTGGAGGCGCAGATCAACGCGGTTGACGCCAAGGCGCTGGAGGACGCGATGGAGCACCCGGAGCGGCACAGGGATCTGCTGGTTCGCGTCGGCGGGTACAGCGACTATTTCGTGAAGCTGTCGGAGCAGCTGCAGCGCGAGATCATCTCACGCACGGCGCACACGGCGTAGCGGGGCGTATGCGCCGCACATTGCACAGCATAGCATAGCAGGCTGTGCGGCGATGCACGTGGCATGGCAAGCCGTGGCATAGCAAGCCGCAGGCGCTACATGCTGGCGCAGCTGGGAAGCAGTTCCCGCAGCGCGCGCGGCGTGGCAGGGGAGGATCTGGGAGAGGACTTGTGGAATATTTGTGACGGCGATTTATGAGTAAAACGGCAAATAGCGCTACTGGCGCTGCTGACACCGCTGGCACTGCTGACACCGCTGACACCGCTGACATCGTTGGCGCTACCGGCGCTGCTGGCGCTGTTGGCACTGTGCTCCAAATACAGCGCTTTTCCGTGAACGACGGGCCGGGGATCCGCACGGCGGTATTTCTCAAGGGCTGCCCCCTGGACTGCAAATGGTGCCACAATCCGGAATCCAAGCGGCGCCGGCCCGAACTGTCCTATGCGGAGCGGCTGTGCATAGGCTGCGGCCGGTGCGTCCGCGTTTGCCCGCAAGGCTGCCATAGCATGGGGGGCGACACTGGCGCGGCCGACGCTGGCGCACCCGGTGCGGCTGGCATGGCAAGCGAGGTCGGCGCGGTCGGCGTACCCGGCGCTGCAGGCGCTGGCGCAACTGACGGTGCTGACGGTGCTGGCGCGGCCGACGCTGGCGCACCCGGTGCGGCTGGCAGGGCAAGCGAGGTCGGCGCGGTCGGCGAGTTTGGCGCTGGCGAAGCTGGCGCGGCTGACATGGCTGGCGCGGCCGGCGCAATCGGCGCCAGCGCCGGCCGCCACGCGTTTGACAGGGCCGGCTGCGTGTTGTGCGGGCGGTGCGCCGACGCCTGCGTCGGCGCGCTGGAGATGGCGGGCAAAAACATGTCGTGCCGCGAGGTCATGGAAACCGTGCTGCGCGACAAGCCGTTTTACGACAACTCGGGAGGCGGCCTGACGCTTACGGGCGGCGAGCCGCTGATGCAGCACGAGTTCTCGCTGTCGCTGCTCAAGGCGGCGCGGGCGGCGGGGATCGGCACATGCGTGGAAACATCCGGGCACGCCGCGCCCGAAAGGCTTTTGGCAGTCGCGGAGCACACGGATCTGTTTCTCTA
>JAISFK010000416.1 GCA_031263625.1 Clostridiales bacterium | reverse complement strand
GTCATGGCTCGCGCAGGCGCCGTGACGCCCAGCGCGGCAATGGCGGGCGCACCCGCCGGGGCGGCAGGCACCGCGCGAAGCGACGGCGGCGCAACGCCGGGCATGGGCGCGGGCGCAGCCCTGCCAGCCAGCCACGCGGCGCCAGCCTCCATCCCCGGCCCGGCCGCGCCCGATATGGAGGCGGCGCCCGCTGAAGCTATGGCGCCCATGCCCATAGGCGGCGACAAGTGGATGGATGTTCTGAACGAGCTGAAGCAGTCCGGCGCCGCAAATCTGTTCTCCATGCTGCACCGCTCTGCCGCGTATGTTCGCGGCGCTGACGTTTTTGTCGTCCTGTCGAAGGAAACAGGCCCGTTCTGCCAGGAACTGTCCAAGCCGGCCAACGCGAAAAAAATAGCGAAAGCAGTCGGCGCGCAGGCGCAGGGCACGTTTCGCGTAAGGGTGCTCCGCGCCGGCGAGGAGGGCGAGCTCATTGCTCCTCCGGCGCCTTGCGCGGGCGCGCCGCAGCCGATCCCTGCGGCTCATACGCCCCCGCCCCATATGGCCCATGCGCCCTCGGCGGCCCATACGCCCCCGCCACTGGCGGCCCATGCGCAGGCCCAGTCTGCCCCGGCAGTCTGGGATGCCCGCGCGCCCTGGGAGGACGCGCCTTGGGACGGCGGGGCGTTGCAGGCGGCGCCCGCAGGCGAACAGGGGGAACAGGGCGAGCTGGGCGAGCGAGGCGGGCAGCCGGAGCAACTGGAGCAACTGGAGAGGGAGAGGCAGCCGGAGCAACCGGAACAAACGGAGCGGGAAAGGCACCCGGAGCAAGGGGAGCAAGCGGAGCGGGGAAAGCAAGAGGGGCAGGCAACGCAAGGAGAACAAGGGGAACAAGCGGAGGATCAGGGAGAGCAAGGGGAACAGGGCGCGCGCGGCGGGCAGACGGACGCGCAGCGCATGGAGGCGCTTGCGAGCGCGCTCAGGGAGAAGAACGTGCCGACAAATATTTACCCGTAAGCCCGTTTTGCCGGCCGGCCCGTCTTGCGGGTTTTTGGCCCGAAGGACAGCAGGCGCGGGGCTTGCGCGAACGGAGGTTTTTGTGAAGCTTTGCTTTGTAGGATGCGGCGGTCAGGCGATTCGCGTCTACGCGGACGCCCTGGCGCGCTATCGCGGGGAAAGCCCCGGCGTGCTGTATGCCGCCTGCTGCGACGTCGATTTGGAAAAGGCCGCGCTTTTTCAGCGGCGGGCCGGCTTTGAGCGCGTCTATGGCGACTGCGCGGAAATGATGCGCAGCGAGAGGCCCGGCGCGGTCATTGCGGCGGCGCCGTTCCAGATTGCGGAAAAAATCGCGCGCGACGTTCTGGCCTTTCCGTGCGCGATCATGCTGGAAAAGCCTTTGGGTCGCGATCTGGCCGACTGCCTGTCCATCGCGCGGGCGGCGGAAAAAAACGGCATGACCAGCATGGCGGCGTTCAACCGGCGATTTATGCCGCTCGTCAGGTTTTTGGCGCGGGAGCTGAAGGAGAGCGGCTCGCCGCTTCGGCACATCAGCTACGCCATGCACCGCGTGGATCGCAGGGAGGATTATTTTTACAGCACGGCCATCCACGGGATCGACCTGGCGCGCCACATTGCCGGCGCGGACTACCAGAGCGCCGTGTTCGCCTATGAAAACGCCGGCGCGAACGGCGTCGCGAACACGCAGGTGCAGGCCGTGTTCGCCAACGGCGTTTCGGCGCAGCTGTCCTTCTGCCCGACGGCCGGCCTGCTTGTCGAGCGGCTGGACGCCATCGCGGAGGGCCAGGCATATTTTGTGCGCCTGCCCATTTGGGAGGACAGCCCCGACATGCCGGGGAGCATCGAAAAATACGAGGGCGGGCGGCTGGCCTACCGCAAAACGGGGCTGGAGATCTCCGACGGCGAAAGCATGTTTGAGTCCAACGGCTTTTACGCCGAGGTCAGGGAATTTCTGGACTGCGCGAGGCGCGGGACCGGCACGGCCCACGGCGTGGAAACGGCGATTGACGCCATGCGCGTCATGGACTGCATGAAAAACGCGGACGCGGCGTACAGCCGGGCGCCCGCGCCTTGAACTGCCGGGTGGCGAGCGGCAAGCTTTGCAGTTCAAGTGTGATATGAGGCGGTGATGGGTGATGAGCAATGAAAAAACTGTTCAAAGTTTGCCTGATGGTCGCATGCGTCGCTGCTGTCGCTGTTTGCGCGTTCAAGCAGTTGAGCTTCTGGGCCTGCGATTTGCTTTTCGACCCTGACGACCCGTTTAGTTGCAGGGTCGAGCACCCGCTTCAACTGGTTCGCATAGATGACGACGCAGAGTATTTGCTTGTCAAATACTGGTGGAGCAAACCGATTGAAGCCGTAACTGATTCGTGGGACATCAAGCGGAACAAGGTACAGTTTCGCATTGCGAATAGCGGTTCGCTCTACGGAACGACGTATGACGGGTGGTTCACGCTTTACAAAAACGGCGAACAGTTGGATTCAGCTATCTTTGGCGTCTTCAGCTACACATGGGCTATTGACTATGGTTCGTTAAGGTTTGAACCAATAACCCAGACGGAACTCAATCGTCTGCTCGGGAAGGAATAACGCGCATGCCCTCTCTCGCCATGCCGGAAGCACATGCTGTCATTCCCATGGTGCCCAACCATCGTAGGCCGTTTAAATCCATGCGCTTCATTCCAAGCCTTGTTATACTGACGAGCATTTGAATTTACCATAGAAACTGAAAATTGCCAAATATCAAGGCTTCTGCGGCCTATATGTAGGAATATTCAAAAAGTAAACTACATCCATCCGCATTTATTTGGGCCTTGCTACGGCTTATAAGCTCTGATTTCGATCCGCCACCACAGCTCGCAACAGCAACAGATAATTGATCGAGTCACCGATCTTTTCGTCCCAAATATCATACGCATATGCCTCTCCGGATTTGCACATGTCGGAAATCGACACCAGCTGCTTTACAAGAAAGCCGAACAAAGCCTGCTCCATGGTGCACTGCTGGAAAGCGGCGGCCACTCGGAAATTGTGCAGGCGGTCCTCAGTGGCGTATTCCTTTTCCTTGTTGATAAGGACGCTCTGAGCTTTCCGCAGCATGGACTCGACCACTTTTTCAAATGTTCCGGTATCCATTGCTCAGGCTCCTTTCCCCACAACTTTCTGCAAGACCCCATGCCCGCCGTTCGCGGCTATGGACACTATCACGGCGTTGAACACTGTCTGCGCCGCTATGTCCAGCGTCAGGCCATTTGTGAAGACGTTGGCCAGGATAAGCACGACGAAGGACAGAATATAGCTCCAGAGCTGGGTCGGAATCTTCTTGATGAATGACAGCTCCTTGGTGAACTGCGTCAGCACCAGCACCATGGCCAGCGCCCCGCCATATGTCCCCAATGTGGTCCAATTTATGAATTCGCTCATTTCACTGCCTCCTGTTTTGGAATATAAGGTTTCGTCACTGGCAATTTGGAAACCTCTGCCATGATGCGCTTAACCGTCCCGTTGCCGCCAAGATCCGAATATGGCTTATACAGGTACTCGTTCAAGTTCTCAAACTCGTCATGGGATATAGAGCCGCGCTCTATGTAGTGCATCCCCAAATACACGATGCGGTCGTGGCCCAGGCCGATCAGCATCTTTGTTCGGGCGTCGTTTTT
>JAISFK010000406.1 GCA_031263625.1 Clostridiales bacterium | reverse complement strand
ATGGATATACTGCGAGGCAGTCTTAAAATTAACAGGGTTCGGAGGGCGGGCCGCGCGCGGCCGCGGGAGGCCCGGCCGGCGCCCAAAAGGAGTGTGCAGCCGATGGCTGAGCTGCGTTTCAACCCAATTAGCCGCGAGTGGGTCATGGTGGCGTCCCACAGGCAGGCGCGCCCCCAGATGCCGAAGGACTGGTGCCCGTTCTGCCCCGGCAGCGGCAGAGTGCCCGACGGCGGATTCGACGTGCTGCGCTATCCCAACGACTTCCCGGCGCTCTCGCAGAGCCCGCCCGACCCAGACGACGTGGCCGGCCCGCTGTTCCGCGTGGCGCCGGCGTATGGGCGCTGCGAGGTGCTGCTGTACTCGGACAGGCACACGGCGACGCTCGCCGGCATGGCGGACGGGCACGCCCGCAAAATAGCGCGGATGTGGCGCGAGTGCTACGCGGATCTGGCGGCGGATCCGAAGATCAAATACGTGTTTCTGTTTGAAAACCGGGGCGACGCCGTCGGCGTCACGATGCCCCACCCGCACGGCCAGGTCTACGGCTACAGCTACATTCCGGCGAAAATCCAGGCGGAGCTGGACGGCGCGGCGGCGTATGCCGGCGAGCGCGGGGGGGCGTGCCTGTACTGCGATCTGCTGGCCGAGGAGAGGCGCGACGGCAGGCGCGTCATCTTTGAGAACGACCATTTCACGGTTTACGTGCCGTTTTTCTCGCCCATAACCTACGGCGCCCATGTGACGGCCAGGCGCCACGTCCGGCACATCGCCGAGATGACGGAGGGCGAGCTGGACGCGCTCGGCACGACCGTCAGGGACTGCGCGGGCATGTACGACGCGCTGTTCGGCGCGGCCTTTCCGTACATGATGTGCATGTACAACGCCCCCACGCCGGGTGCGTTGCGGGACGGCTGCGGCGAAAGCGACGCAGGCGGCGCGGCGGCGGCCGGGTGCGGCGAAAGCGGCGCGGGCGCGTTGCGGGACGGCTGCGTCAGCCATTTTCACGTAAAGTTCTACCCGCCGATGCGCTCCGCCGACAAGCAGCAGTTTTTCGCCTCGTCGGAAACGGGCGCGGGCGCGTGGTGCAACCCGAACTGCCCGGAAGAAAAGGCCGGCGAGCTGAGGGCGGCGTACAAAAAATACAAGGCGTGAGGGGCGCAGGCTGCGAGCGCGCGGAACTTGCGGCGCCAGTTGCGCATGATGGGCGCGGGGCGGGCGGCGCCGGCTTCGCGTGAGGGACGCGGGGCGTGCGGCATCGGCTGCGCGCGAGGGGCGCGGAGCCAGCTTGCGTCGCAGGCTACGCATGAGGGGGCATGGCGTGCGGCGCCAGTTGCGAGCGCGCGGGGCCGCTCCCAAACGGCGGCGCTGAACATGAATGGCAATCAGCGCGAATGGCAATCGGCATGAGGGCAATCAGCGCGAATAGCAATCGGCATGAGGGAATCAGCGCGAATGGCAATCAGCATAAATGACAATCTGGGACACGAATAGCAATCAGCATAAATGGCAATCTGGGACACGAATAGCAATCAGCAGGAAGGATAAGGGGGCAAGCAGATGTATTTTGATCTGGACAACATCAGGCAGACTATAGGCGCGCTCTCCGGGCGCGTCGTGCGCGCGAGCCTGCCCGTGGACGGCATATGCGTAAAGGACGGCGAGGCGGGCGACTACCTGGCCGAGCTGGCGGGCATCGGCGGCGGCGCGGCGGGCGGCGGCGCGGCCGCAAGCGCAGGCTCGGGCGCGGCGGGCGCAACGGGCGCGGCGGGCGGCTACAGGCCGTTCGCGCGCGGCGAGCAGTGGGGCGGCAGGGACCGTTACGCGACGTTCCGCCTCGCCGCCGCGATCCCGCCAGAGATGGACGGCGCCTCGGCCCGCCTGCTCGTCACGACGGGGCGCGAGGGCCAGTGGAACGCGCGGAACCCGCAGTTCATCGTGTGGTCGCGCGACGGCCTGCGGCAGGGCCTGGACGTGAACCACCAGGAGATATTCCTCCCTGGGCCCGCGAAGGCCGGCGAGACGCACAGCTTCCTCATAGAGGGCTGGTCGGGCATGGCGGACAGCAAATGCTCGTTCCTCGTCGATCTGCAAAGCGTGGACGCCGAGCTGGAGGCGCTCGCCTACGACCTGTCCGTGGCGCTCGAAGCGGCGTCCCTGCCGTCGCAGACCGCCGCCGACAGGGGCGCCATGCTTTCGGCGCTGATCGAGGCCGTCGAGATGATCGACATGTTCGACATGTCGTCCGGCGATTTCGCGAAAAGCGTCGGCGCCGCGAGGGCGTTCATGCGCGACGGCTTTTACGCGCGCTTCGCGGGCAACCCCGCGACCGTCAACGTCGTCGGCCACTCGCACATCGACGTCGCGTGGCAGTGGCGCTTCTGCCACAGCAGGAAGAAGGCCGCGCGCAGCTTCTCGACGGCCATCGGCTTCATGGACCGCTTCCCGGACTACTGCTACTCGTCCAGCCAGCCGCAGCTGTTCGACTACGTGAAGCAGGACTACCCCGACCTGTACGCGAGGATCAAGGCCAGGGCCGCCGAGGGGCGCTTCGACCCCGAGGGGGCCATGTGGGTCGAGGCCGACTGCAACCTGATCAGCGGCGAGTCCATGGTCAGGCAGCTCATCCACGGCAAGCGCTTCTTCAGGGACGAGTTCGGCGCGGACAGCCGCGTGCTGTGGCTGCCGGACGTGTTCGGCTACTCGGCCGCCATGCCGCAGATACTGAAGAAGGCGGGCGTTGACTACTTCGTCACGTCGAAGATCAGCTGGAACGAGTACAACCGGATGCCGCACGACGTGTTCCTGTGGCAGGGGATCGACGGCACCGAGATACTGTCCTACCTGCACACGATGCCGGATCCCGGCCAGATGGAGCGGGACAAAAACTCGTTCTTCGCCACGTACAACGGCAGGATCAAGCCCAGCTCCGTCGCGGGCGCGTGGGAGAACTTCAAGGACAAGGGGATAACCCGCGGCGTGCTGGCGTCGTTCGGGTACGGCGACGGCGGCGGCGGCCCCGCGCGCGACGACCTCGAATACGCGGAGCGCCTGAAAGCCGGGCTGCCGGGCGTGCCCAAGGTCAGCATGACGCGCATACTGCCGTTCCTCGAAAAGCTCGAGCGTGAGGCGAGCGGCCAGAAGCGGCTGGCGAAGTGGCAGGGCGAGCTGTACCTTGAGCTGCACCGGGGGACGTACACGTCCATCGCCCGCAACAAGCGATACAACCGCAAGGCCGAGATCGCGATGCGCGGCCTGGAGTTCGCGGCGGCGGCCAGGATCATGCTCACGGGCAGCGCGGCGGAGTACCCCGCCGGCAGCATAGACAGGATGTGGGAGACAATCCTGCTCAACCAGTTCCACGACGTCATCCCCGGCTCGTCCATCGGGGAGGTGTACGAGGATTCGCAGGCCATGTACGAGGATCTGCTCGCCAAGGCGCGAGAGCTGACGGACGAGGCGCTGGAGGCCGTCGCGGCGGCCGGCGGCGCGGCCGCGGCAGGGACGGCAGGCGATTCGGGCGTTGCGGCGGGGGCGCGCGGCGCGGCGGCGGGATCGAATGTCGCGGGAGCGCGCGGTGTAGATGCTGCGAGGGTCGCAGGCGATTCTGGAGCTACGGCAGGCGATGCCGGAGTTGCGGCAGGCGGTGCCGGAGCGGCCGCCGCAGGGAGCTTCGCCGTGTTCAATTTCCTGCCGGCGGAGCGCGACGACTGCGTGGAGCTGCCCGGCGCCTTGCCGGACGGCGCGGCGCTGACGGACGGCAGCTGCGTCTTTCCCGTGCAGAAGGCCGCCGGCGGCGAGAGCATAGCCTATGTGCGCCGCGTGCCGCCGATGGGATTTTCAGTTTTCGGCGTCTGCGGGCCGGCGCCCGGCGGGCAGCCGGACGGCGGGGCGGGCGCTGGCGCGGACAGCCGCTCTCAATCGGGCGGCGCGAGCGCTGGCGCGGGCAGCAGCTGCCCGCAGGCGGGCGGCTGCAAGCAGGAGCCTGGCGCCAGCATAAGCCTGGACGGGCGCCGCGCCGAGAACCGCTTCTTCTCCGTGGCGTTCGACGAGTTTTGGCAGATATCGTCCATCCTCGACAAGCGGCAGAACCGCGAGGCGCTGTCCGGCACGGGCAACGCGCTGACCGCCTACGAGGACAGGCCGCGCGACTGGGACGCGTGGGAGATATCCTCCTACTACCGGGAGAAGGCGCGCCGCATAAGCGACGTCGAGTCCTGCCGCGTGGTCGAAAACGGCCCGGTCAGGGCCGGCATTGAGGTGTCGCGGCGATTCCTGAGCTCCCGGATTCGCCAGACCATCTACATATACGGCGACATCCCGCGCATAGACTTCAAGACGACCGTGGACTGGAAAGAGAGCCAGATCATGCTCAAGACCGCGTTCCCGCTGGACGTGCGCGCGGACGAGGCCACGTTTGAGATCCAGATGGGGAACATCAAGCGCCCGACCCACAGCAACACGAGCTGGGACTTCGCGAAATTCGAGGTCTGCGCGCACAAGTGGGCGGACATGTCGGAGCGGGGCTACGGCGTCGCGCTGCTCAACGACTGCAAATACGGCTACCGGGCCAAAGACGGCTCGCTGGAGCTGACGCTGCTCAAATCCGCCACGAGCCCGTTCCCTGGGGCGGACAAGGAGATCCACGAGTTCACGTACTCGCTGTACCCGCACGAGGGCGATTTTGCCGGCGGCGCGGTGCACATGCAGGCGCAGAGGCTCAACACGCCGCTGCGCGCGCTGCCCTTGCCGGGGCGGGGCGCGGCTGAGGCCGGGGCTGCTGCTGCTGCGGCGGCGACGGCAGGCGGCGGCAGCGCGGCGGGCGGCAGCGGCGCGTCCGATTGCGGCGCCTCCGGCGGTTGCGCGGCTGAGGTCGCAGTTGCTGCGGCGTCGGGCGCGGCCTCAGCCCCGGCATCCGGCAGCGGTCTGTCGCTTATCTCGACGGACGCCGCGAACGTGCACATCGAGGCCGTGAAGGCGGCCTACGCGGGCGACGGCATAATAATCCGGATGTACGAGTTCGAGAACAGGCGCGCCCCGCTGGAGCTGAGCGTGTACGGCGACGCCGCCGGGGCGTATGACTGCGACCTGCTCGAAAACGCCGTCGGCGAGCTGCCGTGCGAGCGCGGCGGCGGGCGATCCCGCGTTTCGCTCGAGATCAAGCCATACGAAATAAGGACCGTCAAGATTGTGCCGGCCTGACGCGGCTGCGGCGCGATCCATGACATTGCACAGAGAACGGCGCGGCAAATTATGCAAGCAGCCAATTATGGCCGCCGGCGATTGACTTGGGGGCGCATATGGAATTATACTGTATTGTGTGCGCGTTCCGCGCCCTGTCGGCGCGGGCGGCCATGGCGAATAAAATAAGGGGGGCAGTTCCATGAAGACCTTTCATATCATGCTGAAGTCCATCAACGACGTAAAGGATTTCGTCAACATCTCCAACAAGTACGATTTTGACGTCGATATGACGTCAGGCCGCTACGTCGTGGACGCGAAGTCCATCATGGGCATCTTCAGCCTTGATCTGAGCAAGTCCATCAAGGTCGAGGTGCACGCGGAAGACTACAGCAAATTTTACGACGAGGTAAAGCGGTTCGAGGTCTGATCGCCGATCGCGGCGCCCGGCCGCGCGAAATCGCGCGACATGGCGCGGGGCAGCGTAAGCCTGCGCAGGGCCGAGCCAGGCCATGCGGGGTTAATGCCGATCCGCCGGCGGGCGCTGTGCCGGATAGGCGCGCGCAAGCCGTCTGGGCGGCGCTTTTGTGAGCCCGCGCGGGCAATGGCGAAAAGCGGCGGCAAAAAAGATGGCGGACAATATGACGGCAGGGGCGCGGGCATCTTTCGGGGCCCGCGCCTCTTGCGCTTTGCGAGCCCGCTGGCAGGCCGGACGGCGCCAAGAGCCGCTCGCCCGGTTGCCCGCTAGGTTGCCCAGCCTGTAGCCTGCCCGTCGGGTGGGCAGGTCGCTCGCCAGCGCCTGCTGCTCGCACCCCTTGCGCTTTGCGAGCCTTCTGGCAGGTTGGATGGCTCCAGTAGCCGCTCGCACGGCTGTCCGCTAGGTTGCCCGGCCGCAGCCTGCCCGTCGGGCGGGCAGGTCGCTCGCCAGCGCCTGCTGCCCGCGCCTCTTGCGCTTTGCGAGCCATCTGGCAGGCCGGACGGCGCCAGGAGCCGCTCGCACGGTTGCCCAGCCGCCGCCTGCCCGTCGGGCGGGCAGGTTGCTCGCTAAGATCCGCCTGCCCGTAGCCTGCCCGTCGGGCGGGCAGGCTACGCGGGCTATGCGGGTTGCGCGGGCGGCTGGCGCGCGGGCCTGGCTGTTCGCGGGCCTAGCTGTTCGCGGCGAACACCTGGTACTGCTCCTTGTCGAACACATAGTCCAGCAGCGCCTCAATCAGCTGCTCGACTGTCATGTCCAGGGCCTCCTGGTGCAGCTTGTCCTGCTCCACGAGCCCCTGCGACACGATCTTGAATATGTTCGTGAACACCTTCCAGTCGCAGTTCTTGCGCTTTTTCAGGGCCTTGTCCAGCAGCATCGTGAATATCTTCTCGTCGTTCTCCGCGTTCGTCATGTACTCCTTGGGCCACCTCGCCGTCAGCATCGCCATGTCGTCCCTGTTCAGGTACGTGAGCAGGTTGAAGTCGCCGTTGATGGTGAAGTACAGGATCTTTTTCAGCGTGCGCCTGTCGATGATGCCGCCGTTCTCGTTGCTCATCTCGATGTAGTGCTCCTTGATCATCCTCCGCTTGTAGATGACAATCTGGTAGATGAACTCCTCCTTTGTCTTGAAGAAGTTGTAGAACGTGCCCTTCGCGACGCCCGACGCGCGCGTCACGTCCTCGATTGTCGTCTTTTTCAGCCCGAATCGCTTTATGAGCGAGAACCCGTTGTCCAGCATCTGGCTCTTGATGTCCTCTCTGGTGTCGCTGTCGAATATCTTTGGCATAACATTACCCTCGCTTTCCTTAAACATCCCAATTGTGTTTTGCTCGCCGATGGGCTTGGCGTTTCAGTAAAAACTATCGTTCATTATTCATTTGTGAACATTTTATCAGCAAAAAATAGAACGAAATACACCCAAAAGGGTAGTGAAAAAAATTGCGCGGGAAATATTTGCCGGAGCAAAATCCCGCGCCAAACGCGAAGGCCGTGCCGCATAATGGCGCAATTTAGCCAGACCTTGCGCTAAAGCGCCGAAACTAACCCATAGCTGACCCATTCCAATGCATTGCTGAACCCCGCGCCTACTCCGCCAGAAAGCGGACCGCCGCCCCGATGTCGGCGGCCGGGTCGTCGCCCGTTTCCCGCTCGATTGTGAGAAAGCCCCTGTAGCCAGCGTCCCACAGCGCCGCGCGGTACGCGCCGAAATCCACGTCGCCCTGCCCGAGCGGCGTTTCGATGAAATAGTCGTCCAGCCGGAAGTCGCCTATGCCGCCGTCGGCGAAATAGTCGTAGATAACCTTGGGGTCGGTTTTTTTCAGCATGCGGCCGTCCTTCGCGTGCGTGTGCACGATGAACGGCCCCAGCTCCCTCACCGCGCCCGCGATGTCCTCGCCGATGACCATCGCGAGGTTGGCCGGGTCGAAGTTGACCGCCATGCCCTTCGAGCCCAGCCCCCTCAGGAAGCCGCCGAGAACCTCCGACGGCTCTGGGCCGGTTTCAATGGCAAAATAGGCGCCGCGCCCGCCCGCGTACTCCGCCAGGGCCGCGCACGCCTCCTGGAGGGTTTTGTACGCTTCGCTCGCGCTGTCGCGCGGGACCACGCCGATGTGCGTCGTGACGATGTTCGAGCCCATCTCGAGCGCCAGGTCGAGGATGCGCTTGGAGCGCTCGACGCGCGCCGGGTTCTGCTCCCGCACCCGGAACCCGTGCCCGCCCATGTCGCCGCAGAGGGCGCTGAGCTTCAGGCCGTTCGAGCGCAGGATGTCCTTTTTTTCCGCGATGCCGGCCGCGGTCATGTTCTCCGGCGCCATCTCGCCCGACACGGCGTACAGCTGCACGCCGTCCGCGCCCAGCCGGGCGCAGGCTTCGACGCCCTCGCGGAACGGCAGCTTCAGGCAGTCCGCGACAATGCCGATGGGAAAGCGGCGTCCGCCGCCGCGCGCAGCGCCTGTGGCGCCGCCGAATGTGCTGTCCATATGCTTATTTCCTCCATTTCTTCGCGCGGCGCGGCATCGCGCGCCCGCGCCCATCTCCCTGCCGGCAGCCGCGCTGGCCGCCGGCGCCATTTCCCTCTCCCCTCTTCCCTCTTCCCTCTCCCTCTCCTGCGGCCCGCGCTATCTCACGCGCCCGCGCCCGCGCTATCCCGCGCCCAGCCGTCGCCCTCGCGGACGTCGCCCGCGCAATCTTACGCGCCCGCGCCCGCGCTATCCCGCGTCCAGCCGTCGCCCTCGCGGACGTCGCCCGCGCTATCTCACGCGCTCGCGCCAGATCACGCGCCCGCGCCCGCGACCCGCGACGCGGGTATCTCGCTGTGCAGCTCGGCCGACAGATATATCGCCTCCATGATCTGCGACGTCAGTATGACCGTGTCGATGTGCGACGCCAGCCTCCCGCCGCCGCGCACGGCGCCCACGAACGCGTCGATCTCGCTCTTGAACATGTCCCCGGCCCTGACCGCCGGCACGTACTCGACCAGCGCCCCGTGCTCCGCCGCGTAGACCGTGAAGTCGCCGCCGTATCGGAGGCGTATGCCGCCCCTGTCCCCCATGAAGTCGATGAACGTGTCGGCCTCGCCGATGTTCTGCGCCCACGCGCCGTTCAGCGTGATCACGGGCCCGTCCGTGCGAATCAGCCCCGTGACCGAGTCCTCGACGTCATACGTGCCGCCCGGCACGGGAGGCCCCGCCCACATGTCCCTGTAGGCGTATGACGGGATGTCCCGCCCCAGCTTCGAGAAGATCTCGCCGGACACCGTGACGGGCTTGGGATCGCCGCAGCAGTACATGACGAGGTCCAGGTAATGCACGCCCCAGTCGATCAGCACGCCGCCGCCGGCGACGGCCTTCGTCGTGAACGCCCCGCCCAGCCCCGGTATGGAGCGGTGCGCGCGGAAGCTGGCGTACACGTGGAACACCTCGCCCAGGCGCCCGCCCTCTATGTAGCGCCTGATGCAGTTCACGCTGTCGTTGAACCGGTTGACGACGCCGATGTTCAGCGTCCTGCCCGTTTCGTGCTGCGCCTGCTGCATCCGCAGCGCCTCGCCGTATGTCCGCGCCGCGGGCTTTTCGCACAGCACGTCCTTGCCAGCGCGCAGGCAGTCGATGGATATCGGGGCGTGCAGGCTGTTCGGCGTGCAGACCGAAACCGCGCCGAGCTCGGCGTCTTTCAGCAGCTCCCTGTAGTCCTCCACGGCGACGGCGGCGGCGCCGCATTGCGCGGCGGCGGCCCGCGCCCGCTCGGGGACGATATCGCACAGATAGCGCAGCTCGACGTCAGGGTTCGCGAGATACGAGGGTATGTGCGCGGCATTGGCGATGGTCCCGCAGCCTATGACGGCCGCTACTGTCTTTTTCATGGCCTGGCCCTTTCCTTGCTTAAAAGATTTTCCTTGCGCGCCCTTTGCGCCCTGCTATTTTGCATATACTGCATATCCTATATACCCTCGCGCAGGCAGGCCGCCATAAAGTCATGGCCGAGCCGCACGGCCTCCAGCGGATCCTCCAGGCCCTCGAACTCCAGCGACACCGCGCCGCCGTACCCCGTGCCGGCGATGTACTTCAGGCACTGGGCGGCGGCGACGGCCCCGTGGCCGAGCACCGTCCCGCGCAGATGGCTGCCGGCGCGCGTCGGGAACCACGAGCTGTCCGGCCGCGGCTCCAGCCCGGACTTCCAGAGGAAATCCTTCGCGTGGACGTGGAACGCGTATGGCATGACCGCGGGCAGCGCCGCGAGGCTCTGCTCGTCCGCGCACATGAAGTTGCCGATATCGACCAGCAGCCCGTAGTTCGGATGGCCGACGGCGAGGACGAGCGCCTCCATGCGGGCGCTGTCCTGCATGAAGTGGCCGTGGTTCTCCGTCATCGTCCTGACGCCCAGCTTCTCCGCGTATGCCGCCACCTCGCGGATCGGCCCCGATATCATGCGGATGGCGTCCCTGTACCCGCGCCCCCGCTCCGGGCTTTTGAAGCCCCACGCCGCGTCGTGCCGCATGTTCGGCGCGCCCAGCGCCTTCGCTATGTCCGCGCACGCCATGACGCGCGCCGCCTCGCGGGCCGCGTCGCCGCCCGACCCGCTCAGAAAGTCCGCCTGCACGCTGTAGCAGGCGACGCCCAGGCCCGCCGCCTCGCACGCCTGCCGCAGCTCCAAGGCGCAGCTCTCGGCCGACTGGCCGGGCGGCGGCGCGAGGTCGGTAAACTCGATGGCGTCAAACCCGACCCGCTTTGCGTGCCCGATGGCGTCAAACAGGCTGAAATTGCCCCCGTTGATCAGTTTCGCGTAACTATACGCGCTCACTCCCAGTTGCATATGCGCACCTCCAACGCTGCCGCCGGCGGCCGCGCCGCCGGCGGCTGTCCATCCCGCCCGCAATGCCCGCCCCGGCATCGCCAGGCCCCAATAGCGCCGGGCCCCGCGGCATGGCCGGCCGCGGCCCGCGCTCCCGGCGTTCGCCGCGCTCTGCGCTCGCCGCGCCGCCGCGCGGATTTTTGCCCCTATCCTAATTCTACCACACCGGCGCCCGGAATGGCATGGGCTTGGGGCCGAATTGCGCCGCCCAGGCTTAAAATTTGCCGCGCATTATTTGTGGCAAATGCCAGCCCTGCATTGGCGCGCGGGGCGGACAGCCGTGTGTGTGCCAGCTGCCAGGCGCATGGGGCGCGCGAGACGAGCGGGGCTCGCGGGGCGCACCGGGCTCGCCCCGCTCGGATCCATGCCCATGCGGCCGCGACGGCCTACGGCAGCACGGCCTACGGCAGCACGGCCTACAGCAGCGTTGTTGACGACTGCTCGACCTTTATCGCGTTGTCCTTCGTCCGCGACAGCTTGGCCTTGTTCCCAAAGCCGTCCTCGACGGTCATTTTTTCAAGCTTGTAGCCCGTGAAAAAATCGGCAAGCTGGCCCTCCACGAACGCCGACCATTTTATCTTCTTCGCGCCGTCCGCGTCATACGCCTCCGCCATGGTTGTCGGCTGGTTCTCGCTCATGTCAAATCTCCCGTCCTTTTCGTATTTTTGTATGGGCAGCCCCCGCCGCCTTGCCCGCAAGCGCGCCACCATGCAATTCTAGCAAAAACTGAGGCTTTAGGCAATAAGCGGATGCTGCGGAGTTGCGCGGGCGAATGTCGGGAGCATGTCAAGAAATGTAGAAGCGCTGC
>JAISFK010000265.1 GCA_031263625.1 Clostridiales bacterium | reverse complement strand
GAGCAGGGCATTGAGCAGGGCAAAGCCGAAGCCGCCCTCGCAATGATCAACGAAGGCTTATCTATTGAGCTCGCGGCAAAAGTAACCGATATTCCTGCGGAGAAGCTGGAACATTTGCTGCTACCCGAAACCGGCAGCAAGAAATAAAGCAAAACCAAGGCAATGGCCAAATGAAAGAATAGAGGATCGCGCTATGGACGCGGCAAAATAAAAAGTGTATACTTCTATCCGTGGGCAAAATCCGCTCCCGGACAGATCGCTCCAGGACGGCCGGCGGTATCGCCGGAGGCATCGCCGCAAACGGCGCCGCCGCCCAACATAATATATGTTATGTCTTCCCATTTGCGCGCGAGGGGCCGGCGCGACCCGCTTTTGCCGCGCGTTCCACGCTGGACGCGCGAATGGGAAGGCATAGCCGCTTGGAGATGAGATAAAGTTGATAGCGTTGGTGCGCAACTTCTTTCAGGTAGGCCACATGCTGAAAGCGGGCGCCGTAAAGGGCGAGCTGCCCAGCTCCCGCGAGGCGTATGCGAATCTGGTCAAGATTGCGATCCCGTCCGTCATCGAAATGGTTTTCATGTCGCTCATAGGAGCGGCGGACACTGTCATGGTCGGCGTCCTCGGCTTCGAGGCGATCGCCGCCGTCGGCCTCGTCGGCCAGCCGCGCATGCTCATGCTCGCGCTGTTTTTCGCGCTGAACGTCGGCGTCACGGCGATCGTGGCGCGCAGAAAGGGCCAGAACCTGCAAGAGGACGCGAACCGGACGCTGAGAAACGCGATCCTGCTCGCGCTCGCGCTGGCCGCCATCATCATGGCCGCCGGCCTGTCCTTCGCGCGGCCGCTCATGCTGCTGGCCGGCGCGAAAAGCGACACCATCGTCATGTCAACCGACTACTTCAACATACTGGCGTGGTTCCTGCCGATCAACGGGCTCACGATGTGCATCAACGCGGCGCAGCGCGGCATCGGCAACACGCGCATCACAATGTACGCCAACGTCGCAGCCAACCTCGTCAACGTCGTGTTCAACTACCTCCTGATCGGCGGCAATCTGGGCTTTCCAAGGCTGGAGGTCAAGGGCGCCGCCATCGCCACGGCCATAGGCTTCTGCGTCAGCTTCGCGCTCAGCCTCGCCGCCCTGCTGAACGGCAACAGGACCGGCGCGTTCCTGCGCGTCAGGCGCGGCGACAGCTGGAAGCCGCACAAGGAGACGCTCGCAGCCATAGTCAAGGTCGGCGGGAACGCCATGATCGAGCAGGGCGCCATGCGGATAGGCTTTTTCGCGTATGCCGCCATCGTCGCGAGCCTCGGCACGGCGGCTTTCGCGGCCCACCAGGTCGGGATGCAGTTCCTGAACGTGTCGTTTACGTTCGGCGACGGCCTCGCCGTGGCCGGCACGGCGCTCGTGGGCCAGATGCTCGGGAGCGAGCGCCCGGACATGGCGACGATCTACGGAAAGTGCAGCCAGCGGCTCGCGTTTTGCGTGAGCTTGGCGCTCGCGGCGTGCATGATATTGTTCAGGCGGCAATTCGTCGGCATCTTCCTGGACGAGGCAAACCCCGGCAACCTCGCGTCTATCGGGCTGGCCGTGGATCTGATGTTCATGGTGGCCTTTTTCCAGCCCGTGCAGATGTCGTCGGTCGTCATATCCGGCTGCCTGCGCGGCGCGGGCGACAACCTGTACGTCGCGCTCGTGATGATCGTCTGCGTCGTGTTCGTGCGCCCGCTGCTCAGCCTGTGCACTATCGGCCTGCTCGGCTTCGGGCTCGTCGGCGCGTGGGGCTCGTCGCTCGTGGACATGATCGTCAGGCTGACGCTCATGTACAGGCGGTTCAACGGCGGCAAGTGGCAGCTGAAAAAAGTGTAGCCGCGCGCGGCCAGTGCGCCCGGCGCGGATTGGCGTGACGGGCGGGACGGGCGGGATTGGCGCAAAGCCAGCGCGGATTGGCGGAACGGGCGGGAGCAGCGCGGACGCACGAGAGCCGGGCGCAGGGGCCGGCTGAGGCTCAAAGCCAGGCGCTCGCGGCTGAGACTGAGACTGAGGCCAGGCGGCCCGCGGCTCAGGCCAGGCGCTCGCCCGCGAGCCGCAGCGACACGACCGAGGACACGCCCTTTTCCTGCATCGTGACGCCGTACAGCGCGTTTGACGCCTCCATGGTGCCCTTTCTGTGCGTGACCATGATGAACTGCGTCGAGGCGCAGTAGCTCGCCAGATAGCGCGCAAACCTGTCCACGTTCGCCTCGTCCAGCGCGGACTCGATCTCGTCCAGCAGGCAGAACGGCGCGGGCTTCAGCTTCAGCATGGCGAATATGAGCGCTATGGCCGTCATCGCGCGCTCGCCGCCCGAGTAGAGCATCATGTTCTGCATCTTCTTGCCCGGAAACTGTATCTCTATCTCAACGCCCGCCTCCAGCACCTTCTTGCCCTCCGTCAGGACGAGCCTGCCCTGCCCGCCCTCGAACAGCTCCTGGAACACGGCGTTGAAGTTGGCGTTGATCAGCTCGAACTGCTCCTGAAACGTCTGCTGCATGATGGCGGACATCTCCCCTATCACCTTGCGCAGCTTCGCGCCGGCCTCCTCCATGTCCTGCCTGGCGTTCTGCATTTTCTCGTGCCTGGCCTTCGTCGCGGCGTACTCGTCGATGGCCAGCACGTTCACGAACCCCAGCGCCTTTATTTCCTCTTTTATCGCCGCCGCCGTCCGTCCCGCGCTGCCCGTCCCTTCAGTTTCGCCCGGCCCCGGCGCCCCGGCCAGTTCCGGCGCCTCGGCTTCCCCGCCCGCTCCCGCAGCCTCGCCCGCATCCGCCGCCGCCGCGCTGCCCGGCCCCGCCGCCGCCACGCCCGCGCCCAGTTCCGGCACCGCGCCCGCCGCCGCCCCGCCCGGCTGCGCCGCGAGCAGCTCCAGCGCGTTGTGGTACGTCAGCTCGTACTCGTCCCACAGCCTGTTCCTGCTGCTCTCCAGCTCCGCGCCGATCCTCGCCTCCCTCGCCTCCTGGCGCCCGATCTCCCTCTGGATGCCGGCGATCCGCTCCGCGAGCGCAGCGATGTCCTCGGCGGCCTGCGACATTTCCTCGCGCAGCGCGGCCTTTTCCGCGGCAATGCTCTCTAGCTGCAGGTTCCTGCCCTGCTTTTCCGTGCCTAGCTTGCGCCGCTCCGCCTCGCTCGCGGCGCTCTCCAGCGCGAGCCGCCTTATGTCCTCCTCCAGCCGCTCTATCTCGGCCAGCTTGGACTCCGCGCCCGCGCCGTCGCTCTGCATTTCGGACTTTATGCGGCCTATGTTCGCCAGAACCGCCTTGCGCGCCTCCGACATGGACGCGATGGACACGGAAAGGCCGGAGATGTCCTCCCGCAGGGCGTCCGTCGCCTGCTGCCCCTCCCTGCTCCTCTCGCCGAGCTTGGCGAGCTCCGCGTTCTTCTCGCCCATCGCGGCCAGCAGCGCGTCCGCCTCGGACGCCGCCGCCTCGATCGCGCCGGCCAGCTCCTTTTCGTGCGCCTCGGCCTCGCGCTTCTCGCGCTCGTACAGCTCAATCCTGCCGGAGGCCACCTTCATCCTCTCGCCTATGCCGGATATCCTGCCGTCGAGGGACGCGGACTCCACGTTGAGCGCGTTCCGCTCCCGCTCCGCCGCCTCGGCCTCGCGCGTCGCCGCCTCGAGCCCGGCGGCGAGCGCCGCGCGCTCGCGCTCCATGCCCGCGAGCTCCGCGTCCAGCGCGGCTATCGCCGCGTTCAGCTCCGGGATCTCCGCGTGCCTGCTCAAAATGCCGGAATCGCGCACCTCGACGCTCCCGCCCGTGATCGTCCCGCCCGTCGCGAGCACGTCGCCCTCCAGCGTGACTATGCGAAACGAGTAGCGGAACTCGCGGGCCAGGCGCACCGCGTTGCCTATCGCGTCCACGATGCACGTCCTGCCGAGCAGCTGGGTGATCGCGGGGTCGTACAGCGCGTCGCAGCGGACGAGGTCGCGCGCGAGGCCGACATACCCCGGCTGCCCGGCGAGCCGCGCCAGCAGGCCGCGCTCCAGCCTGCCGCCCTTGACGGAGGTCAGCGGCATGAACGTCGCCCTGCCCCCGGACGTCCTTTTCAGGTACTCGATCGCCCTCTTTGCCGCGTCCTCGTCCGCCGCGACGATGTTCTGCTGCGCCTGGCCGAGCGCCGTGCCGATCGCCGCCACGTACTCCCTCGGAACCTCGATCAACGCCGCCACGGCGCCGTAGATGCCCTCGCCGAAGGCCGCGTCCGCGCGGCAGCGCGACAGCACGCGCTTGACGCTGGCGTGGAAGCCCTCCATGCTGCTTTCCAGATCGGACAGAATCCTCGCGCGGGCCTTTTTCGCGTTCTTCTCCGTGAGCTTCGCCTGGGCGGCCGCGGACAGCGCCTCGATCCGGCGGCTCTTGTCGGCGCGCTCGCCCGCCCGCCGCGCGAGCTCCCCGCGCAAAGCCTCCAGCCGCTCGCCCGCCGCCTTTTTGGCCTCGCCGAGCTCCGCCATGGCGGCCGCGTCGCGCTCCAGCTCGCCCGCCGCCGCCTCCATGCTCCTGCCGATCGAGAGCCGATTCTTCGCGAAGTGCTCAAGCTCCGCGGACAGCGCGGCAAAGGCGCTGCGCTTCTCGTAGTGGCTCTCCTGCAGCGCGGCCGCCTCCTGCTTCAGCGCCTCCATCTCCCTCTCGTGCGCGCCGAGCGAGGACAGCAGCTCGGCGTAGGCCGACTTCTTCTCGCCCTGCCGCGCCTCAAGCCGGCCCAGCTCGCCGGCGATGTACGCCGCCTTGTCCTCGTTCGAGGCGAGCTCCGCGAGCCGCCGCTCGTTCCTCTCGCCCGCCTCCGATATCTCGGCCCTGAGCCGCCTCGCCGACTCGGCGGAGCGCTCCGACTTCTCCCTGCTCAGCGTTATGGCGCCGCCGGCGCTCACGAGCTGCGACTCGATGCGCAAAAGCGCGTCCCGCAGCTCGTCGTGGGCCGCGTCGATGGCCTCGCCGCGCCTGCCCTTCTCCGCAGAGGCGGCCTCCGCCCGCGCCATCGCCGCCTCGGCGCGCGCAAGCTCCTCCCTGGCCAGGCCGGCGCCGTCCTCGCCCTTTTTCAGCTCGGCCAGGCACCTGCCTATCCTGGACGTGTAGACCTCCAGCTCGATCCGCTTCAGGCGCTCGCCCAGGGCAAGGTACTTGCGCGCCGCTGCCGCCTGCTCCCGCAGGATGTCCAGCTGCGCCGACAGCTCGGCGACGATGTCGCCTATGCGCGCGAGGTTCCGCTCCGTCGCCTCGAGCTTGCGCTCGGCCTCGAGCTTGCGAACCTTGTACTTCATTATGCCGGCCGCTTCCTCGAATATGCCGCGCCGCTCCTCCGGCTTGTTGTTCAGTATCTCGTCCACCTTGCCCTGGCCGATGATCGTGTAGCCCTCCCTGCCGATCCCCGTGTCGAAGAACATCTCGTATATGTCCTTGAGCCTGCAATGGTTTTTGTTGATGAGATACTCGCTCTCCCCGGAGCGGTATGCGCGCCGCGCGACGGACACCTCGGCGTATTCCAGCGGCAGGCGCCCGTCGCGGTTGTCGATGACGAGCGTCACTTCCGCGAGCCCGGACGGCTTCCTGTGCTCCGTGCCGGAAAAAATGACGTCCTCCATCCTGCTGCCGCGCAGCGACTTGAGGCTCTGCTCGCCGAGAACCCAGCGCACGGCGTCGGAAATGTTGCTCTTGCCGCTGCCGTTCGGGCCGACGATCGACGTGATGCCCGTGACGAACTCAAGATTTATTCTGTCCGCAAAGGACTTGAAGCCCTGGATTTCCAGTTTTTTCAGGTGCAATCGCAGGCAGCCCCTCTCTTTTGCGCCGGCGGCGCCGCTTGCGCAACTGCCTCTTGCGCAACTGCCGCCTGCGGCGCGCCCCGCCCGGACGCCCCGGACGCCTGCAGCGCTTGCGCGGGCGCCCCAGACGCCCCCGCCAGCCCGGACGCCTGCGCCCCCGCCGGCTGTGCCCACTCGGCCGCCGGCCCAGCTCCCGCTCCCGGCCCTGCCAGTCCCGCCTGCGGCGCTGCCAGCCCGGACGCTGTAAGCGCTTGCGCAGCTGCCGCCTGCGGCGCGACCCGCCCGGCCGCCCCGGACGCCGGCAGCGCTTGCGCGGGCGCCCCTGACGCCCCCGCCAGCCCGGACGCCCCGGACGCCTGCGCCCGCTCGGCCGCCGGCCCAGCTCCCGCTCCCGGCCCTGCCAGTCCCGCCTGCGGCGCTGCCAGCCTGGACGCTGTAAGCGCTTGCGTAGCTGCCGCCCGCTCCGCCTGCGCCCCCGCCAGCCCGGCCAGCGCGACCCGCGCCGCGTTCTGCTCCGACTCCTTCTTCGTGCTGCCGGAGCCGGTGCCGAGAACCTTCCCGTTGGCCGCGACGCTCGACGTGAACGTCTTGTCGTGGTCAGGCCCGGTTTCCCTGACGACCGCGTACTCGATGTCCGTGATCTTGCCGTTGTGGAGCTGCTCCTGGAGGCAGGTCTTGTAGTCCGTGATCTGGCTGACCGTCATGGACGCCGTGACGGCGCTGCCGAGCGCGGACAGTATGACGCGCTTCGCCGCCTCCATGCCGCCGTCGAGGTACACGGCGGCGAACAGCGCCTCCATCGCGTCGGACAGTATGGACGGCTTGTCCCGGTCCTTGGCCTTGCCCGTGCTCTTGCCGAGCCTGATCAGGCAGCCTATGCCCAGCGCCCTCGCGCAGTCGGCCAGCGAGCGCTCGCAGACTATGGCCGCGCGCTTCCTGGACAGGCCGCCCTCGTTCTCCTGCGGGCTCGCGCCGTACAGATGCTCGGCTATCGTGAAGCCCAGCACGGCGTCCCCCAGAAACTCCAGCGTCTCGTTGTGCATGACTCGCCTGGCGCCGCACTTCATGTTCTGCTCGTTGGCGTAGGAGCTGTGCGTCATCGCGGCGTCCAGCAGGGACAAGTCCCTGAACTCATAATTTATTTTTCGCTGCAATTCATCGTAGTGCATAAAATCCCGCAATCAAAACGCAATATGTGCAACAAGCGCAACAAACGCAACAAACGCAACTAGCAAGCGCAATGCAATATGCGCAATAAATGACAATGCCTATATGCCTATATGCCTATATGCCTGTATCCAGCCTATCCCGCGAACTTCCTGAACGCGAGCGTCGCGTTGTGGCCGCCGAAGCCCAGCGAGTTGGACAGCGCGTACTCTATGCCCGCCTCCCTGCCGACGTTAGCCACGTAGTCGAGATCGCAGTCCGGATCCGGCGTCTCGTAGTGTATGGTCGGCGGCATGAAGCCGTGGCGCAGGGCGCAACACGTTATTATGGCCTCTATCGCGCCGGCCGCCCCCAGCAGGTGGCCCGTCATGGACTTCGTCGAGCTGACCCCGATCCCGCGGGCGCTCTCGCCGAACACGGTCTTTATCGCCGTCGTCTCAAACCGGTCGTTGAGATCGGTGGACGTGCCGTGGGCGTTGATGTAGCCGACGTCGGAGGGGCTTATGCCCGCGTCGCCGAGCGCGAGCGACATGCAGCGCGCCGCGCCCTCGCCCAGATCCGCCGGGTGCGTGATGTGGTAGGCGTCGTTCGTGCAGCCGTAGCCGACGATCTCGGCGACGATATCCGCCCCCCTCGCGACGGCGCGGCCGTATTCCTCCAGTATGAGAATCCCCGCGCCCTCGCCGAGCACGAAGCCGTCGCGCCCCATGTCGAACGGCCGGCTGGCGGATTCGGGGTCCGGGTTCTGGGACATGGCCTTCATCGCGCAGAAGCCCGCGAACGCCATCGTCGTCAGCGCGGCCTCGGCGCCGCCCGCGAACACGATGTCCGCCCGGCCGTCCCTGATCAGGCGGAACGAGTCGCCGATCGCGTTCGTGCCGGTGGAGCACGCCGTCACGACGCACTCGCTGAAGCCCTTCAGCCCGTAGCGTATGGCGACGTTGCCAGCCGCCATGTTCGCTATCATCATCGGTATGAAAAACGGGCTCACCCTGGACGGGCCCTTGGCCAGCATGGCCTTGTGCTGCTCCTCGAACGTCCCTATGCCGCCGATGCCGGAGCCGATGACGACGCCGGCGCGGTTGCGGTCCACGCCGCCAAGGTCGATCCCCGACGACTCGAGCGCCATCGCCGAGGCGGCCATGGCGTACTGCGAGAACAGATCCATGCGCTTCTGCTCTTTCCTGTCTATGTACTGTGAAGGGTCGAAATCCCTGACTTCGCCGGCGACCTTCGTGGTCAGCTGTGAAACGTCAAGCTTTGTGACGGGCCCTATCCCGTTCCTGCCGGCCTTCACGCCCTCCCACAGGCTCGAGGCGCCGATCCCCAGCGGCGAAACGGCCCCCATGCCGGTTACAACAACTCTTTTCATATTCCCTCCGCATCGTTTGTGGCGCAGCGCGCGCATTAGTATAAAAAAAGTCCCCTGTGGGGACTTTTTGATTATGTGTTGTTCTTAATATAATCTACAGCATCGCCCACAGTGGCTATTTTTTCGGCGTCGTTGTCCGGAATTTCAATGCCAAACTCCTCCTCCAGCGCCATGATCAGTTCCACTATGTCCAGCGAATCCGCGCCCAGATCGTCGATGAACGACGATTCCAGCGATATGTCCGATTCCTCAACCCCCAGCTGATCGACAATGATTTTTTTGATTTTCTCCAAGGCCATTATATCACCTCCTTTCGGTGAATCGTGCTCATATACTGACGAGCATTTGAATTTTCCATAAAAACGCGAGTCAGCAATACTCGTTTCCTCTGTCCGATCGCAAATTGCGGCCGAAATTCCCAATCGAACACGAGTATAATATTACATAACCAGCCCGCCGTCAATATGCAAAACTTGGCCCGTCACATATCCGGCCGCGCCGGACGCAAGAAAGCCTATCACGCCAGCCACGTCCTCAGGCGTCCCAAACCTGCTGAGCGGGATGCTGCTCATGTAGTTTTCCTTGACCTTGTCCGGCAGGGCGTCGGTCATCTTGCTGATTATGACGCCGGGCGCCACGGCGTTGCACGTTATGTTCCTCGGCGCCAGCTCCTTCGCGGCGGACTTGGTCAGCCCGATCAGGCCCGCCTTGGAGGCGGAGTAGTTCGCCTGCCCCGGATTGCCCATGACGCCCGCCACGGACGCCACGTTGACGATCGTGCCGCCGCGCTGCCTGATCATGTAGCGCGATGCCGCCTTCAGGCACAGAAAGCTGCCCTTCAGGTTGATGTCCAGCACGTCGTCCCAGTCGGCCTCGGACATCATGGCCATCGGCTTGTCGCGCGTGATCCCCGCGTTGTTGACGAGTATGTCGAGGCTGCCGAACGCGTCAACCGCCGTCTTGCATATGCGCTTCGCGTCGTCGGGGCTGCGCACGTCGCCCTTGGCCACCGCCACGCGGAAACCCTGCGCCGCGAACTCCTCCGCGGTCGCGTCTATCGAGTCCGACGCCTCAATGTCGTTCAGCACGACGCTCGCCCCCATGGACGCGAGCTGCCAGGCGATCGCCCTGCCCAGCCCGCGCGCCGAGCCCGTGACCAGGGCTGTCTTGCCGTCAAGTTCCAATATATGCCGCCTCCCATTCTTTTTTTAATGTATAAGCGCGCCATCCGGATATTTGCAGCCGCAGAATCATTTCAAATCATTTCGAGAGCGCCCGGATCGCCTCCTCGGCCGTGCCGGCGTCCGAAACGTTCAAGACCGCCGCGCCCCTGTCTATTTTCCTGATAAAGCCGGCGAGCGTCTTGCCCGGCCCTATTTCGACAAACGTGTCCACGCCGTCCTCCAGCATGGCGCGAACGCACTGCTCCCACAGGACGGGGGCCGACACCTGGCGCACGAGCAGGCCGCGGGCGAGGGCGCTGTCGCTCACGCGCTTCGCGTCCGCGTTGGACACGACGGGGATCGCCATGTCGCGGAAGGCGACCTCCGCGAGCGCCGCGTCAAGCTTCTCGCCGGCCGGCCTCAGCAGCGAGCAGTGGAACGGGGCGCTGACCGGGAGCGCCAGCGCGCGCTTCGCGCCCCGGCTCAGGCACAGCTCCATGGCCGCTTTCAGCGCGGCCGTCGCGCCCGCGATGACGATCTGGCCGGGGCAGTTGTAGTTCGCGGGCTCGACGACGGCCGCCGCCTCGGCGCCGCCCAGTTCCGCGCCGCCAGCCAGCCTCGCCCGGACGGCCGCCGCGGCCTCCCTGCAGCACTCCTCCACGGCGTCCGCGCCAAGCCCGATTATCGCGGCCATGCCGCCCTCTCCGAGCGGCACGGCTTCCTGCATGTACTTCCCGCGCTTGCGCACCGTGCGGACGGCGTCCTCGAAAGAAAACGTGCCCGCCGCCACATGGGCCGCGTACTCCCCAATGCTCAGGCCCGCCGCCACGTCCGGGCGCGCGCCGCCGTCGAGCAGCGGGGCCGCCAGCGCGCAGCACGCCGCCAGCAGGGCCGGCTGCGTGTTTTCCGTTATCTGGAGCTCGCTCTCGCTGCCTCCGAACACCAGATCCTCCACGCTGAACCCCAGCGCCCGCGATGCCCTCGCGAACACTTGCGCGGCGCACTCCCAGCGCTCCGCCGCGTCCCGCCCCATGCCTATGTGCTGCGAGCCCTGCCCCGGAAAGACAAAAGCCAGTTTGCCCATGTTTGCGCGTACACTCCTTCCTGCCTTCCTTCTTGCCTGCCTAGGCCCAGCGCATGAGCGCCGCCCCATACGTCAGGCCCGCCCCGAACGCCACGAGCGCGACGTGGTCGCCGCGCCTGATCCTGCCCTCGCGCCGGGCCTCGTCCAGCGCGATCGGCACGGACGCCGAAGACGTGTTGCTGTATTTCTGGACATTGACGAACAGGCGATCCGGGCCGAGCTGCAGCTTCTTCGCGGCGTTGTCGATTATCCGCTTGTTTGCCTGGTGCGGTATGACGAGGCTGAGATCGCCGAGGGAAAGCCCCGCCTTTTCCAGCACTGCCTCGATTGACGAGACCATGGCCCGCGACGCGAACTTCATCACCTTGCCGCCGTCCATCCAAATCGTCTGCTTTTTCTGCCCGCCCCGCCTCTCGATGTCCAGATCCGATATGTGGATGCCCGGTATCGTGATCATGTTCGCCCCCGCGCCGTCCGACATGAGCGTCGAGCTGAGCAGCCCATAGCCGCCCGGCGTCCTGCCGAGCACAAACGCGCCCGCGCCGTCGCCGAACAGCACGCACGTGGCGCGATCCGTCCAGTCAACCAGCCGCGAGAGCAGCTCGGCGGACACGACGAGGGCGTAGTCGCACATGCCGGCGTCAATATGGTGCTTCGCCACGACGAGCCCGTACACGCTGCCCGTGCATGCCGCGTTCATGTCGAAGGCGGCGCAGGGCGGCGCGCCGATCGCGTGCTGCACCTGGCAGGATATAGAGGGGGAGTAGTAGTCGGCCGTGCATGTCGTGACTATGACAAGCCCGATCCGCGAGCCATCGACGCCGGCGTCGGCGAGCGCGGCCTGCGCGGCGCGAATAGCCAGCGATGTCGCCGTCTCGGCGCCCGCGGCTATCCTGCGCTCGGACATGCCCGTCCGCTGCCGGATCCACTCGTCCGACGTGTCCACGAGCTTTTCCAAGTCGGCGTTCGTCAGCACCTTTTCCGGCAGGCAGCTGCCCGTACCCAAAATGCCGACGCCCCCGCGCCCCATGCCGCCGCCCGCGCTGCCGTTTATGTCGCCGCTCATGTTATTGTCCACGCTATTGCCCGCAATATTGTTCATGCCGCCGCCAGCGCTACTGCCTGCGTTATTGCCCGCGCCGCCGTTTATATCGCCGCCAGCGCTGGCGTTCACGCCATTGCCCATGCCGCCGCCCGCGCCATTGCCCGCGCCGCCGCTCATGCCGTTGTCCACGCTATTGCCCGCGCCGCTGTTCATGCTGATGTCCGCGCTGCTGCCCATGCGCACCTCCGATAGTGGTTTTTCGATAGCCGTGTCAGGTGGCGGTGATCGGAATGTTCTTCGCGTACTTCTGGCGTATCTGCTCAAGAATCGTCGTCTTCGCAAATTCCGCCGCGCTCTCGACGGCGTACATGACAGCCCTCGGGCTGGAGTTGCCGTGCGCCTTGAACACGGGGCCGCCGACCCCCAAAATGGGCGTGCCGCCGTATGCCTCGTAGTCGAAGCGCCGGAAAAAGCCCTTCAGGTCGTTTTTCACGAGCACGGACGCGATCTGGTTTTTGATGCTGCGCCGGAACACCTCGGAGATCCCGGCCTTCACGAACGCCCCGATGCCCTCGTAGCATTTCAGCACGATGTTGCCGACAAAGCCGTCGCACACGGCGACGTCGCACTTGCCGTCCGTCAGATCCCTGCCCTCTATGTTGCCGAGAAAATTGATGCCCTTGAGGGCCGACAGCCGCGCGAACGCCTCCTTGACGGCCTCCGTCCCCTTGTTGTCCTCCGTGCCGACGTTCAGCAGCCCGACCTTCGGCCTTTCGATCTTGAATATGGACCTCATGTAGATCGAGCCAATCTCCGCGAACTGCTCATAGTTGACCGGCTTGCAGGAGGTGTTCAGGCCCGCGTCTATCAGCATGGAGCTGCCGGCGACGGTCGGGACCATCGGCGCGAGCGCCGGCCTGTCCACGCCCTTTATCCTGCCCGTGATCAGCAGGGCGCCTGTCAGCAGGGCGCCCGTGTTGCCGCAGGACAGGAACGAGTCCGTCTTTTTGCCCTTGAGCATGTTGAGGCCGATCACAATGGACGAGTCGCTCTTTTCCTTTATGGCCTTTGTCGGGACGTCGTCCCCGCTGATGGCCTGCGTGGCGTTGAGCACCGCGATCCGCTCGCCCGCGTATCCGTTTTCGCGCAGTATCCTCTCAATGGCGGACTTGTCGCCAATAATCTGTATCTCGTAGTCGTTCTTCTGCCCCGCCGCCAAAATGCAGCCCTCTACAACGGCCCTCGGAGCGTTGTCGCCGCCCATTGCGTCAACCGATACGCGCATTCGCCCTTCTCCCTCGCATTAAACACATTAAACACATTATGCACATCCAAATATTAGTCCGGCGGCGCCAGGCCAGGGTTCGCCAAGCCAGGGTTCGCCAGGCCAGCGGTCGCCAGGCCGCTGTACAGCTCGTTGAGCCCCGCGTATGCCTCCGGCGTGCCCACGTCGTAGCAGTCGCCGTCGATGGCGTATGCCATCAGCGGCTTGCGCCTGCACAGCCATGCCGCGAAATGGCCGGGCGCGTCCGGATTGTTCCCCTCGTCGAGATAGCGGCCTATGAGCGGCAGCGTGTCCCTCCGATATATGTACGCGGCGTAGACGGCCAGATCGGAGCGCGGGGCCTGCGGCTTTTCCTCAAACTCGACGATCCTGCCGCTCGCGTCCGTGACGGCCACGCCCTTGCCCTTCAGCGCCTCGCGGTCGCTAACCTCTTTGACGATTGCGCAGTCCGCGCCGCGCTCCGCATAGTAGGCGCAGAAATCCGCCAGCCGGAACGTGAAAAAATTGTCACCCGCGATTACGAGCAGATCGTCGCAAATGCCCTCCCGCTGCAGCGCGAAGCGCATGTCGCCTATGGCGCCGAGCCGGGTTTCCTCGGTCGCGGTGCCGTCGCTCAGAACCGAGAGCCCCGGCGGCGAGCCGCGCGAGATCGCCCACTCGCGAAAATGCCCGCAATACCTTTCGTTGCTGACCACGACTGTCTTCGTTATGGCGCCGACAGTGTCAATTTCGTCGCAAATATAGTCAAGAATCGCCCTGCCTCCAATTTTCAGGAGCGCTTTCGGAAAATTCCGCGTCAGCGGGTACAGCCTTGTCGCGTACCCGGCGGCAAGCACCAGCGCTACCATACACTACATCTCCCCCATCTCTTTTTCGGCGGCCGGCGTCCGACCGCCTGCGCAGCGCCTCGTACATGAGCACGCCCGCGGCGACGGCGGCGTTCAGCGACTCCGCGCCGCCCAGCATTGGAACGCCGACGCGGCAGTCGCACAGCGCCATGACCTGCTCCCTCACGCCCTCGGCCTCGCTGCCGATGACCAAAGCCAGATCGCCGGCCGCCGCGCGGGCATACGCCTCGCCAAAGCAGCTCCCGCCCGCCCCCGGCGCGGCGGCGCATATCGCAAAGCCCCCGGCTTTTAGCTCCGGCAGCCAGTCCAGAAGGCTGACCCCCGTCGCGACCGGCACGCGGAAAGCCGAGCCCATCGCCGCCCTCAGCGTCTTGGGCGAGTACAGGTCCACGCAGCCGTCCGACATCGCCACGCCCGAAAACCCCGCGGCCTCCGCCGTCCTGATCATCGTGCCCGCGTTGCCCGGATCGCTCACGCGGTCCATGACGAGTATCCCGGCGAAGCCCCCCCGCCCCGGCGCAAGCTCGCCCTCCCGCCCCGGCGCGAGCTCGCCCGCCTGACCCGGCGCGAACGCGCCCCCCAGCCCCGGCGCGAGCGCGCCCGGCGGGCACGGGTGCGCTCGGATGATCGCCATCACGCCCTGCGGGGTCTTCGTGTCCGCGACGCCCTCAAAAGCGGAGTCGGCCAGCAAAGCCGGCTCGATCCCGGCGGCGCGGGCGGCGCCCAGAACCCCGGCGCCCGCCCCGGAGCGCGCGAAGCTCTCGGAAACGTACAGCTCGCGAACCAGGCCGCTCACGGCCATCGCGTCGGCGACGAGCCTGCGCCCTTCAATAAAAGCGAGCCCGAGTTCCTCCCTCGCCGCCCGCTTTTTTAACGCCCTCAGTTTTTTTGCCGACGCGCCGCGCAAGCCCGATATCAATTCCATCGAAAAGGCTAAGCCCGCGGTTTCACTTTTTCGACAAGCTGCGTGAAGCCGGCGGCGTCGCTGACCGCCATGTCGGCCAGGATCTTCCTGTCCAGCGCGATGCCCGCCACCTTCAGGCCGTTTATGAACCGGCTGTACGACAGGCCGTTCAGGCGCGCGGCGGCGTTTATCCTCGTGATCCACAGCTTGCGAAAATCGCGCTTTTTCGCCCTTCTGTCCCTATATGCGTAAACAAGCGACTTCATGACCGCCTGGTTTGCAATCCTAAAGCTCCTGCTTTTGCTGCCCCAGTAGCCCTTGGCCAGCTTGAGTATCTTCTTGTGCCTCTTGCGCGTTCTCATCGCGCCCTTAACCCTAGCCATTCTGTTTCACCCTTTCGTATTTTCTTCCTTTCGCCCCGCCGGGCGCGGCCGCCCGCGCGCGGGCGCGTCGCCAGCCGGCTACTTGTACGGAATCATCGACTTGATGATCCTGGCGTTCGCGGGCGACGCGATTGTCGCCTTGCGCAGCCCCCGCTTGCGCTTCGTCGTCTTGGCCGTGAGCAGATGGCGCTTGTACGCCTTGCTGCGCTTGACCTTCCCCGTGCCGGTCAGGCCGAAGCGCTTTTTTGAAGCGCTGTGCGTTTTCAGTTTAAGCATTGCCGTCGTCCTCCGATTTGTTTATAGTAGTTGCCTGCCGGACGCCCCCCGCCGGAGGCTTGGAACCCGCTGCCGGCGGCTTGGCGCCCGCCACCGTCCTGGAACCCGTTGCCGGCTGCTGCCCGCCCGATGGCCTCGCGCCCGCCGCCGGCTGCTGCCCGCCCCCCGCCGGAGGCTTGCCGCCCGCGGCCGGCTGCGGCTTGTTTATCGGGTTCAAAATCATGGTCATGCTCCTGCCTTCCAGCTTGGGCTTCCGCTCGACCAGGCCAACGTCGCTGACAATATCCGCGACCTTGTTGAGCATTATGATGCCAGAGGACGTGTAGTTCATCTCCCTGCCCCGAAAGCGGACGCTGACCTTAACCTTGTCGCCCTCCTTGAGGAACTTCGCGGCGTTCTTGATCTTGAAGCTGAAATCATGCTCCTCGATGGCGGGCTTCAGCCAGATCTCCTTCACGCTTATGACCTTCTGGTTTTTGCGAGCCTCTTTCTCCTTTTTTGACTGCTCGAACATATGCTTGCCGTAGTCCATTATCTTGCAGACGGGCGGCTTTGCCTGCGGGGCAATCTTCACGAGATCGAGGTTCTTGGAAGCGGCCAGGTCCTGGGCGGCCTTTGACGGCATGATGCCCAGCATGGAACCGTCCGCGTCAATCAGCCTGATTTCGGCATCCCTGATGTCCTCGTTGATCATGACTTCGTTTCTGGCGATTGCGAAACACCTCCAAAAAATAAATAAAGAGCGGCGCCTGTAAAACAGCGCTATCCGCCCCCTGCCAAATCAGGCCGCTCCCCCATTGGCCGCTCCTCTGCGCCGCAATGGCGCGGGAGGGCCGGCAACCGCGCAGGCGCCGGCAAAACAAGCTATGGCGCCCGGCGCGCCCGCGCACAGGCGGCGCCGCAACGTTCGCGCGGGGCAGGCGCCCGCCCTCGCAATGCCGGGCGCCGGGCCGCGCCGCGCCGCGTTTGCGCTGCCTGCGGGAAAGGCCGATTATGTACCCTTTGGCAAAACCATCAGGTGAGAAGCGGATCACTTCTGCTTTATTGTATTTACCATGTTATCAGGACAGCCAATTCTTGTCAAGAAAATTCTTGGCCGCATATTTTTCGGCCTTGGCCGCATATTTCCCGCATATTTTTCGGAAGCGAAAATATGCGCGAAAATTGACAATCAGGCAGATATGTATTAGACTTATCGTTAAATATACTCGTGTTCGAGGGCAAACGCGCATGCGCGTTTGCCCGTCCAAAACCGCAGGTTTTGGACGGGCAAAAAATTGCGGCGGGCAAAAATCGCAGGGCCCGAAGTCGGCAAATCCGCGCGAAAGCCGTGCAAAGGCTGTGCAAAATCCGCGCGAAAGCTACGCGAAAGCCGTGCAAAAGCCGCGCGAAGGCCGCGAAAGGACGACTGTCACATGGTGGAATATATCATTAAAAGAGTGCTTCTGGGTTTGGCCGCCTTGATCGTTGTTTCGGCTTTGACGTTCCTGCTCATGAACCTGATTCCGGGCGGCCCGTTTTTGAGCGAAAAGGCGCCGACCGCCGAAGTGCTCGCCGCGCTGGAGGCCAAATACGGCCTGAACAGGCCGCTCCACCAGCAGTACTTCACATGGCTGTCGGATATTCTCAGGGGCGATTTCGGCGTGTCGTTCAAGATGCAGAAAAACCGCCCCGTCATCGTCATCATCGGCGAGATGTTCCCCACGTCCGTGAAAGTCGGCGTGTTCGCGATGCTCTGGGCCATCGTCGCGGGCGTTTCGCTGGGCTGCTTCGCCGCGTACAAGCGCGGCAGGCTCACCGACAGCGTCCTGCGCGTCGTGACGACGACGGGAGTGGTTCTGCCCACGTTCGTCACGGCGACGATCCTGCTCGTGGTGTTCGCGGGCGGGATATTCAAAATACTGCCTGTCATCGTTGACAAGAACGCGGAATGGTACGCATACATCCTGCCCTGCTTCACGCTGGGGCTCAACCCCATGTGCAACATCGCCCGCTACACGCGCTCGTCGATGCTGGACGCGCTCAGCCAGGAATACATCCGAACCGCATACGCCAAGGGCCTGAACACGGCCGCGATCATATTCAAGCACGCCCTGCGCAACGCGCTCATACCGGTCATATCGTACATCGGCCCGATGATAGCGTACATACTCACGGGCGGCTTCGTCATCGAAACGGTGTTCAGCATTCCGGGGCTGGGCCGCTATTTCGTGCAAAGCATACAAAACCGCGACTACCCGATAATAATGGGGACGACCATTTTCCTGGCGTCCTTTGTCATTATCATGACACTGGCCGTGGACATCCTGTACAGATGGATCGACCCGCGCATTGATTTGGCTAAGGAGGCTTGACGCATGCAAGACAAATTGAAAAACCTTCTCAGCCTGCATCCGGGCGACGAAGCCATACGCCAGCTCGCCGAACTGGGCGCTCTGACCGCCGATAGCTTCGCCCCGGCCCCAATCGAGGACAGGCAGAGCTACATGCCGCGCCAAAAGAGCATCGGGTACTGGGGCGACGCATGGCGCAGGCTCCGCAAGAACACCGTTTCGATGGTCGCGCTGCTCGTCATCGGGCTGCTGCTCTGCTTCGCCTTCATAGGCCCGGAGGCCATACCGTACAAATACGACCAGCAGATACGCACGAGCCTGAACCTGGCCCCGATGCAGCACAGCGAGGCCGAGCTGGCCGCGATCGCGTCCGGCGAGCGCGTGTTCCCGCACGTGTTCGGCACCGACACGCACGGCCGCGACACGATGGCCAGGGTCATGGTCGGCGCCCGCGTCTCCATGACCATCGGGATCATCGCCGCGCTGCTCGTGCTGCTCATAGGCTCGCTGTACGGCGCCATAGCGGGCTTTTTCGGCGGCCTCGCGGACAATATCATGATGCGCGTCGTGGAAGTCATATCCTCGCTCCCCGACGTGCTCGTCGTGCTGCTCATAGCCGTCTCGCTCAAGCCCGCGCTGGACAGCTTTGTGAACGCCAACAGGCAGAACGCGCTCGCGCGCCCCCTGATCGTGCTCGGCCCCAGCATAGTGGCGATTTTCATCGCGTTCGCCATGCTCTACTGGGTGACGATGGCGAGGATTATCAGGGGCAACGTCCTGCAGCTCAAGGAGCAGGAGTTCGTGCTCGCCGCGCGGGCCCTGGGCGCGTCAAACGCGCGCCTGATCAGGAAGCACCTGCTGCCCAACTGCATAGGCTCCATGATCGCCGCCACATGCCTGGAGATCCCGGCGGCGATATTCCTCGAAAGCTTCCTTTCGTTTCTGGGCGTCGGCGTGCAGGCGCCGCTCACAAGCCTCGGCTCGATGTGCTCCGACGCGCTGGGGGGCATATACACGTACACGTACAGGCTGATCATCCCCGCGCTGGTGCTGCTGACGCTGCTCCTGTCGTTCAACCTGTTCGGCGACGGCCTGCGCGACGCGCTGGATCCGAGGCTGAAAAAATGAGCTTGGGGAGCTTGGAGCGCTTGGAGAGTAATGTTTGGAGAGTTTGAGGAGTAAAGCTTGGAGAGCTTGGAGAGTTTGGAGAGTTTGAGCAGTAAAGCTTGGGGAGCTTGGAGGGGTTGGAGAGGTTGGAGAACATGAATGTCGATAGCGGCGAGGCCGGCCCCCTGCTGTCCGTGACGGATCTGAAGGTGTCCTTCTTCACGCCCGCCGGCGAGGTCAAGGCCGTCAACGGCATATCCTACGATTTGCGGCGCGGCGAGGTGCTGGGCATAGTCGGCGAGAGCGGCAGCGGCAAGAGCGTGGAGGCGTACTCCATCATGGGGCTGCTGCAAAGCCCCGGCCGCGTGATCGGCGGGAGCATAAGCCTCGGCGGCGAAAACGTGCTGGAGTACGGCCGCAGGCAGATCCGAAACATGCGCGGCAACCGCGTTTCAATGATTTTTCAGAACCCGATGACCAGCCTGAACCCGGTGTACACCATCGGCGACCAGATCCGGGAGGCGCTCACGGCCCACAGCCGCGTCAGCCGAGGCGACGCCGACAGGCGGGCAATGGACATGCTCGATCTGGTGGGGATAAACAACCCCGAAAAGCGGCTCAGGCAGTACCCGCACGAGCTGTCCGGCGGGATGAGGCAGCGCGTGATGATCGCGCTGGCCCTTATCTGCGAGCCTGACCTGCTCATTGCCGACGAGCCCACGACCGCCCTGGACGTCACGATTCAGGCGCAGATACTCGCGCTCATGGAATCCATCAGGAAAGAGCGGGACATGGCCATCATTTTCATAACGCACAATCTGGGCGTCGTCGCGGACATATGCACCCGCGTGGCGGTCATGTACGCCGGGCATATCGTGGAGTCGGGCCCCGTCAACGACATTTTTTACGCGCCGCGGCACCCCTACACGCTGGGGCTGCTGCGCAGCATACCGCGCGTGGACGACGAGTCGCGCGAGCGCCTGATCCCGATAGACGGCACGCCCGTCGATATGCTGAACCCGCCGCCCGGCTGCCCGTTCGCCCCGCGCTGCCACGAGTGCATGAACATCTGCCTGCGCGCGTACCCGCCCGCGACGGCCTTTGCCGACGGCCACGCCGCAAACTGCTGGATGTTCGATCGGGATGTGTTTGATCGGGAGATGGCCGAACGGGAGATGCCCGATCTGTAGAAGTTTGATCGAGAACTATTCGTTCTGGAGATGTTTGATCGGGATCGGGAGATGGGCGATCAGGATATGCTTGATCGGGATATGGGCGATCGGGAATAGCATGACGCGGATTATGGGAGGCGACCTTGCATGGGCGGCAACTATCTCATTGAGCTGAAAAATCTGAAAAAACACTTTCGCGTCAGCGGCGGAAAGGGCGAGGGCAGGCATGTGCGCGCCGTGGACGGCGTTTCGCTGTCCATACGCGAGGGCGAGACGCTGGGGCTCGTCGGCGAGAGCGGCTGCGGCAAGACGACGCTCGGCCGCACGGCGATCCGGCTCTACGACCCGACTGCCGGCGCCATACTCTACCGGGGCGAGGACATCACCCGCGCGAAGATCAAGCCCTACAGGCGCAAGCTGCAGATCATATTCCAGGACCCGTCGGCCAGCCTTAACCCGCGCATGACGGTCGGCGAGATCGTGGGCGAGGCGATAGACATACACGGGCTGGCGCCGAACAAGGCCGCGCGGGCCGAGCGCATCGCCGATCTGCTTGACCAGGTCGGCCTGAACGGCGAGCAGGCCAACCGCTACCCGCACGAGTTTTCGGGCGGCCAGCAGCAGCGCATAGGCATAGCGCGCGCGCTCGCCGTGGAGCCTGAGTTCATCGTGTGCGACGAGCCGATATCCGCGCTGGACGTGTCAATACAGTCGCAGATCGTCAACATGCTAGAGGACATGCAGGCGTCGCACAGGCTGACATACCTCTTCATAGCGCACGACATATCGATCGTGCGCTACATATCGAGCCGCATAGGCGTCATGTACTTAGGAAAGCTGGTCGAGCTCTCGCCGAGGGACGAGATCTACAAAATGCCGGTCCACCCGTACACGCGGACGCTGTTCTCCGCCGTGCCGATCCCCGATCCCGCCAAGAGCCGGGCGATGAGCCGCGTCATCCTGGAGGGCGACATCCCAAGCCCCATCAACCCGCCGAGCGGCTGCCGCTTCCACACGCGCTGCCCGTACATGACGGATCGGTGCCGGGACGAGGAGCCGGAGCTCGCGGAGCGCTCGCCGGGCCACTGGGCGGCGTGCCACCTCAGCGCGTAGGCTGCGCGAACTCACAAGCGCGTTCGTAAGGCAAATTTTCTCAATGGCACTCTCAATACGCGGCAATTCCATCCGCATTTTTCGGATGCAAACATTGCAGAACTCATTGAGAACCTGCGTGCTTATGACGCGGTCGAATCTGTCGATCTGTGTGACAGCCTGATTGTGTTTGTCTTGTCTATTTTCAATTATACCCGCGCAAACGCGATTCCTCAACCACTTTCAGAAGGGCGCATAATCAAGATCCGCGAAATCACGACCAAAACCCGCGCCAGAATCCGCGAAAGCGAGCGATGCGTTCTGCGTGCAATAAGTGTTCTGAAGCGTTCTGGACATTCTGAGCGTTCTGAACGAAAGTTGAGCAATAATTCATTAATTCAGTAATTTTAATTTGTTGACATCATTTGGCGCGGCGTGATATTCTGGATAAAACAAGTCGCAGAAGGCGAGCGGTTTTCATGCTTTTTGCGGCCGCAGAACATTACAGCGTTATATCGGACAGAAAGGAGCGATTATGAGCAAATCCATTCGCAGGCTGCTATTGTCTGTAGCGGCGCCGGCCCTGCTATTCCTCTTTTTCATCGTTGCTTTCCCGCAGGCGGCGTCGGCCTCTCCGCAGGCTGACATCAAGTATTCCCCGCTCTTTGAGGCTTCCCTGAAAAACACGCTCAGGGAATTTGACGAAAAAGAGAGCGGCCGCTACGAGAGGCGGCAAAACGGGGCCGTGACGGAGAGCGCCGCCGAGGCAGACGAGGGCGACAGCGCCGCAGGCGCCTATGCCGCCAGCGCTGCAGTTGCGACGGCAGAGGGCGCCAGCGGCGCCGTTGCGACAGCGGCGGCAGAGGGCGCCGATTCCGCCGAGTTTCAGGAATACTTTGGGTTGCCCGGAGTTCCCACGCCCATTATACCGAGCTACACGTCCAGCTACAGCTGCGGCGCGACGTGCGGCGCTACATGCGGCTCCACTTGCGGAGCTACATGCGGCGCTACTTGCGGATCCACGTGCGGCTCCACTTGCGCGGGTTCAAGTTCGTGCGCAGGCTCCAGCACTTGCGCGGGCGCAAGCTCGTGCGCCGGATCGAGCACCTGCTTCGGCGCGAGCTCGTGCGCAGGCTCCAGCACATGCGTAGGATCGAGTTCCTGCGTCGGCGCGAGCACGTGCGCGGGCTCCAGCACGTGCGTGGGCATGAGCACATGCGCCGGCGGCAGCACGTGCGTGGGCACGAACACATGCGTAGGCCAAAGCTCTTGCGCGGGCAACGCCACATGCTTTGGCACGAATACATGTTCGGGCACGAACACGTGCATGACGGCGTATTGCTCGACGCCGGGCATCGGGACCACGCCGAGCTACCCGTCGCCGAGCGACCCAATCAGCGAAACGCCGGAGGCCGAGCCCGGCGCGGATGACTCAGGGGGCGAGCCTTCGCCCGTCGGCGCCGAATGGGGCGAGCCGTCTGGGGCCGATCCGTCTGGCGGCGAGCCATCCGAGAGCGAGCCATCTGGCGGCGAGCCGTCCGGAGGCGAATCTTCCGAGGGCGAGCCGTCCGGGGGCGAGGCCGCAGAGGAGGGCGCGGAGCCGTCCGGCTGGGCTGCGGGCGACGTGGCCGAGGCCATAAGCCTCCGCTTTGTCCCGACGGAGCTGCGGTCGCGGTATCAGAACGCCATTACGCGCCGGGAATTTTGCGCCCTCGCGATCAAGGCCCTGCGCGCGTCCGTTTCGCAATATCCTGAGCTGGGCGACATCATGGGCGCGGCATCGGAAGGCGGCAACCCGTTCACGGACGTGGACGACTCCGCCGTCACGCTGGCGTACAACCTGGGCATTGTGAACGGCGTCGGCGAGAGCCATTTCAACCCCGACGGCGCCATCACGCGCCAGGAGGCGGCCACCATGCTCGCGAACCTGTCCCGCGAAGTCCTCGGCATGGAAATCGGCTCGGCGCCGCTTGACTACGGCGACGCCGCCGGCATTGCCGACTGGGCGGCGGCCTCGGTCGGATTCGTCACTGAGCACGGCATCATGTCCGGCGTCGGGGACGGCCTTTTTGACCCGCTGAGCCCGTATTCGCGGGAGCAGTCCATTGTGACTATACTCAGGCTGTCAAAGGTTTTCGCGGCGCAGTGATCTTTTGGCGGGCGCCGTGCCGCCCCGAAGCGGGCTTATGCCCCGCTTTGGGGCGGCTTTGTTTTGTTTTTCCCGCCATGCCGAAAGGAGAGGCTGCGCTTGGTTCTTTTTCTTGTCACTGTGGCTGTCGCCTTTGAATTGCTCGCGAGCCTGCCGCCCGCCCCGCTCCGCTTCCTGTCGGCCGCTCTCGCGCTGGCGCTGCTCGCGCGCGAGGCCGCCGCGCTGCTGAAAGAGCGGGCCGCGACAAAGGCCCTCGCGGCCAAAGCCTACACGCTGTCCGCTTTCCTCGCGTGGCAGCTGCTCAGGAGCGGGAGCGCCGCGTTCAGCCGCGCCGTTTCGGAGATTTCGGGCGGCTTTTCGGCGTTTGTCGGCATCGCGATCGGCAGGCCCATATCCATGGGGCCGACATACAGCGGCATAGACACCGTCGCGCTTTTTCTTTTCGCCATGGCCGCCGCGGCGATCGCGCACAGGCGCGGATTTGCGCGGCAGGCGCTCCCCTCCCCGCTCGCGCCGCGGGCCTCCGCGAGCGCCGCAATCGCTGCGGCCAGGTCGTGCGCGAAAAGCTGCGGGCTGTGGCTGCTCGGCGTCGCGCTCATATGGGGATTCTACGTCGCCGCGTGGACATATCTCGCGGAGAACAGCATCGGCCTCGGCCTGAACCTCGTCGAGCCGCTTACGGGGCCGCTGGATTACCGCGCCGCGCTGTTTGCCATGCTGCTCGCCTTTTACGCGCGGATATGCGCGAACTTGGCGAAAAGGGACACGGGCGGGCAGGCGCTGCGCGGGCGCGAGATGCTCGCCCCGGCCGGGCTGGCGGCGCTGCTCGCCGCCGCCTCGATATTTGCCGCCGCGACAGCGCCCGACGCTCCCAGCGCCACTGGCGCAACCGCCGTTGCGGGGCAGAGCGCGGGGCGCGTCGTCTTTTGGGACACGGGCCTGGACTTCAGCGTCCCGGAGCATGGCAAATACGGCCTGGACTATGCGGGCATGTTCGGCGTCCTGCCGCGCTATCTGGCCATGGAGGGCTACGAGTGCCTCACGGCGGAAACGCTCAGCGCGGAAATTCTCGGCTGGGCCGACGCGCTCGCCGTGATCAACCCCATGCGCGCGCCGGACGAGAGCGAGCTCGACTTGATATGGCGCTTTGCGGAGAGCGGCGGGGCCGTCCTCGCCGTCGGCGACCACACGGGCATGGAGCAGGTGCGCCAGCCGCTCAACGCCATATTGTCGCCATCCGGCATATCCTTCAATTTTGACAGCGCCGTCCCGTTCAAAAGCCTGTGGGCCGACGACTTTCGGCTGTGGCGCAGCCCGCTGTTCGCAGGGATCGGCGGCAGGCAAATTCAGATGGTGGTGGGCGCCTCCCTGAGCGCGGGCCCCGGCGCCAAGCCGCTCATTGTCGGGCGGGCCGGCTACTCGGACGCGGGCGACGCGGAAAACGCGGGCGACGGCTATCTGGGCAACATGCAGTTTGAGCGGGGCGAGCGGATAGGCGATCTGGTTCTCGCGGCGGAGGCGCGCCACGGCAAGGGGCTGTTTCTCGCGTTTGGCGACACGTCGCATTTTCAGAACACCGTGCTGTCCTACAGCTTTCCGTTCGTGGACAATATTTTCGCGTATCTGTGCGCCGCGAGCGGGCGGCGCGGGCCGGATGGGCGGGGCGAGCCAGACGAGCCGGACGGGCAGGATGGGCGGGATGGGCGGGACGAGCCGGACGGGCGGGGCGCACTGGAAAGCCTGCCGGGGACTGCCGACAGCGATGGCGAGCGAAGCGGATTGCCGGGAGCGGCCGAGGGCGCGGTCGCGCAAAGCGGGCAATCGGGATCGGCGGCGGATGGAAGCGGCGGCCTGACGTGGACTGTCATAGATAGGAGCGGCGCCCTGCCGGGGACTGCCGACAGCGCAAGCGCGTGGGGAAGCCTGCCGGGCTCGGCCGCTCTGGAGCGCGGCGATTTTTTCCGGGGGACCTGCCTGATCGACGCGAGCCATCTGGAGCTTTTTGACAAGGACAAGTCGGGCGGATCGGTGGACGGGCTTATCGCGTGCGCACTCCGGGCGGGGCTCATGCCGAGGCTCGTGAGAGACGGGACGCTCGCGCAGGCCATGGAGCGGGCCGGCGGCGCCGCTGCCGCCGGTTCGGGAGCGGATGGCGCATATGCAGCAGGCGCGGGCGGCGGCATGGGCGCCAGCGCGGGCGGCGGCGCCGAATTTGTTTTCATCATCGAGCCGGCCGCGCATTTTTCCGCCGGCGAGCTGTCCATGCTCGAACGCTTTATGGAGGGGGGAGGCAGCGTCGTCCTGTGCGCGGGCTACGGCAGCCCGGACGCCAGCGCGGAGCTTGCCGCGCATTTTGGATTTTCCTTCGACGCCATGCCAATCGGCAGGATTGCGCCGGAGCAGGATCCCGAAATGGCATTTTGGAACGCCTGCCCGGTGCTGTACGACGGCGCCAGCCCGCAGGACGGCGCGGAAACGCG
>JAISFK010000242.1 GCA_031263625.1 Clostridiales bacterium | reverse complement strand
CGCTAGGGTATCAGCTTCTGCTCCAGGGCGGTGCGGATCACGTCCGCTATGTTGTCCGCGTCCAGCTTCGCGTAGATGGTGTTCAGCACCATCTTCACCGTGTTGATCGACAAGTCGCGGTTGGCGGCGATCTCCGACCGGGAAAGCCCACGGTACAGGTCGTTCAGCACGTCCGTCTCGCGGGCCGACAGCCGCGCGCCGCCGCCGATGCGGTTCGCCTTTTTGTACTCCAGCACGACGCCGGTCAGGCGCTTCGCGTAGGTCGCCGCCTTCCGGTTGATCATCTCGAGCCACTGGCGCGGAATGCCGCAGCCGCCGTCCCGCATGGCCGCGGCGGTGAGCGTGCGCATGTCCTTGCCCAGCTCGACGAAGGGCATGACCAGCTCGTTGGACAGGGCCAGCTCGTAAGCCTCTTTCAGCGCGGCCAGCGCTGCCCCGGCGTCCTTGAGCCGGTGATGGCAGGCGGCTTCCAGCACCTTCGCCTCCAGCTTCCCGAACAGCGCCGAGTCCGCGCCCCGGCCGCTCTCGATGAAGGACAGGAGCTCGTAGTAGCGCTTGTCGGCGTAATAAAACTTCGTCTTGACGAAGTTGCCGAATCCCGCGATGAAGTTTCCGATGGACTCGTGGGAAAATTCGCTTTTGAGCCAGCCGGGAACCATCCCCGGCTGCCCCAGCAGCGCGTAGTACCAGCCGCGCGCGATGTCGCAGGACGTGAACCGGAGGGCGTACTCGTCGTCTTCCAGCTGGGCCTCCAGGGCCTCGAGCAGCTCCTGGATTCTCGCGAAATTCCCCTGGGCGGCCGCTACGCGCATCAGGCAGAACAGCGACCGGTTCTGCACCTCGTGCTGCCTGCGCGCGCTCGCCTCGCGCAGCGCCTGCCCGGCAAAGGCCTCGGCATCCTTCAGGTTGCCCTTGTAGAGCTGGAGCTCCCCCCTGGCCAGATCGTCCAGTCCGGACATGAAGCCGTCCAGAATCTTGGAGGCGTGCGGGATCGCCCGCGCCAGCGCCTCTATGTACTCCTCCATGGCGCCCTTCCGCGCCGTGCCGACCCTGGAGGCCCATGCGTCCAGGCTGACGTCGGTGTAGGCGAAGTCCTCGCACCCGGAATCCGGCCGGTAGCATTCCCCCGCTTTTTCCATCAGGGCGTCGAAATCGCACCGGTCGGTGTCGGGAAGCGTCAGGTAGCCTATGAAGCTCAGCTCCAGATAGGCGCCGCAGAGAATCTGGCGGCTAAAATCCGAATCCGAGGCTTTCGAATCCGATGCTTCCGAATCCGATGCTTCCGAATCCGATGCTCCCGAATCCGAGGCTTTCGCGCCCGGCGGGGCCGAGTGCCTGCCGACGAGGCTCTCCAGCTCCGCCGCGGCGTCGCCGTAGCGGCCGATGCCTATGAGAAGGCGCGCGCGCTGGTAGTGGTAGGACGCGATTCGCTCCAGGACGTCCGCCGGGGCGCCGTCGTAGACGCCCAGGAGGAAGCGGGCCTGCTCGAAGGGGATCTGCATGGGAAAGAGCCGGGTGATCCGGACGATCGCCCCGTACTCGCCGGCCTTGTGGTAGTAGGCCACGGCGTCCGCCTTGTAGTCGTTTCTTTCGCACCAGCGCGCGGCGGCCAGGTACACGCCGCGCTTCTCGTCCTCCGCGAGGGCGCCCTGCTTCTGCCGCAGGTAGTCGAGGAACAGGTGGTGGATGTGGTAGGCGTTCAGGTAGATGTCGTAGCGGATGAAGGCGCTGATCTTCCCCATCTCGCCCACCAGTGCCTCGTCCCCGGCCAATTCGGCGACCAGGTCCGTGGAGAGCCGGTCGATCAGCGACAGCTGTATCAGGAAGCGCCGCAGCTCCTCCGATATGGCGAGAAAGACCTCGTTCTCGATCATGCTGAAAACGTTCAGCTTCATGGCGACGCGGGCGTCGCGCTGGCGGGCGGCGGATTTTTTCAGGGACAGGCCCACCAGGTTCAGGGCGAAGGCCCATCCCGCCGTGTCGCCGTATATGTCGGAGACGCCCTGCGAGGACAGCGGGATGCCGGCCAGCTGGAAATACCGGGCCGTTTCGTCCTCCGTGAACCGGAGCTCGTCCTCGTTGATGTGGACGAGCAGGCCCTTCGACAGCAGGCCGACCAGGTTGATGTCCGGGTTCGCCCGCGAGATCAGGATCATCGTTATGTTCGGGAACGGCGCCTGGGCCGCGCGCTTCATGAACTGGAGCACGGGCCCGTCCTCTATGAGATGGAAGTCGTCGAACACGAGGACGTGCTTCTCGTCGGGCGACAGCTCGTCCTCCGGGATGGCCGCCACCTCCGCGAACTGGCCGTCCGTCTCCGGGAAGCCCAGCGCCCTCATGCGGGCGGCCACGCGCTCGCTGTACAGCTCCATCGTGCGCGAGAAGCTCTCCCAGAAGCGCATGGGCGAGTTGTCGCGCTCGGACAGCTGGATCCAGGCCGTGGGCGCGCCGTACTCCCGGAGGAAGGAATAGACCGCCTGGGTCTTGCCGTAGCCCGATCCGGCGATCACGGCGACGTAGGGGCTTTTCACGGCGTTCTCGAGCAGCCTCTTTATGCGGGGCCGCTCCAAGTGCAGGCGCCTTTCGGGCAGAAATATTCGCTCGTTGTGGTATATGCCGGTTTTCATGGGGCGTCATCCCTTATCAGGTTGCGGCTCAGCGCGATGCGGATCACGTCCGCCGGATTGTCCGCGCCCAGCTTCAAGTAGACGGAGTTCTGCATCAGCTTGACCGTGTTGACCGGCAGATGCCGGCTCGCGGCGATCTGCGAGCGCGAGACGCCCCGGTACAGGTCGTTCAGGATGTCCAGCTCCTTGGGGGACAGCGGCACGCCGTCGCTGATGTTGTTCGCCCTTTTGTATTCCGAGGCCACGATCGCCAGCTGCTTGGCGTAGGTCGCCGCCTTCCGGCCGACCGTCTCCAGCCACTGCCGGGGGATGGGGCAGCCCTTGTCGCGCGCGGCCAGCGCGGCCAGATCGCGCATGTCCTTGCCCAGCTCTATGAAAGGCATGGTCAGATCGTTGGACCGCGCAAGCTCGTATGCCTCCACGAGCGCGGCCAGCGCCGCGTCCCTCTGCCTGGCCTGGTGCCGGCAGACGGCCTCCAGGGCCTTCATCTCCAGCCTCCCGAACAGTAT
>JAISFK010000215.1 GCA_031263625.1 Clostridiales bacterium | reverse complement strand
CTGGAGCAAGAAGCACTGCGACAGGGAGACAAAGAAAAACGCAAAATTTCTGGAATATCTGGAATCTGTCGTCCGAAACCCGGACAAGCTCAAGGACAAGCCGAAAAAGACAGAGCAATTCCTCGTGAAAAAAGAAGTCGCCAAGGGCACAGGCGAAATCGTGGACACCAAAACAGTCCTTTCCATCGACATGGCAAAAGTCGGGGAGTACAAGAAGCTTCTCGGCTACTACACGCTCATGACATCGGAAACGGAAAAGAGCGACCGCGAGATCATAGACAAGTATCACGGCCTGTCGAGAATCGAGGACAGCTTCCGCATCACAAAGAGCAATCTTGACGGGCGGCCGGTGTATGTCCGCACCCCGGAGCACATCAACGCGCATTTTCTCGTGTGCTTCATCGCGCTCACGATAATCCGCCTGATACAGCGCCGCGCGCTCAAGCACTTGGGCAAAGAGACTCTGAACCATGGCGGATGGGAATCCGGCGTCACGGCGGACAGGATAAAGGAATCGCTTTGCTCCCTTCAGGCGAGCGAGCTTCCGGGCGGCTATTTTCTCGCCACGGAGCCAGATGGCGACATGCGGCTCATCCTCGAAAGTTTTGGGGTCGACGCCAATCTCCGCCTGCCCGCCGTTGGCGATTTGAGGGCTTTGAAGCGCGCCTTCGACAGGGCCGGCATCGCGCAAGCCTGATCTCGCCGCGGCGGCTCCGGGCCCGGGCGCGGCGGCGCGCCGAGAGCGGCAGGGCAAGCAACTTCCGCCCGCGCGAGGACGTTTTGCGCGGCAGACGCGGGGCGGCCAAGCCGGGCGGATTCATGGATGCGCCGGGGCCGCCAAAGAAAATGGCGGCGCCAGAACCGGGACAGACGCGGGCGGCAAGCCTGCGGAAGGCCGCCCGCTGGGGGAAACATCCCCGGCAAAGCTCCGGAAGAAAGACGCCGCGGCCGGACCCCCGCCGAACCGCATGGGCGCGGCGCAGGCGCGGAACGGGCCAAAACGAACGCGCCGCGAGCCGGGAGCGCTCCCTGAATCGGGAAAAGCAGGGGGAGCTGCCCGCATATTTCGCGGTTTCCATGCGGAATCAAGTTTGTACACCTATATTTTAATATCTGGAAAACTGCCATCATAGCGTTGGCATTGCTTAATCGTAGCCTATTGCTCCTGTCAAACTCGGGATGGCCTGCCGTTTCTCGCCGCCGTTCGGGACGATTTCGTTTTTGGATATTGATCGCGCGGGCTGTCTGTGTTATCATTGATTATAGGTCAAAGATGGTCAAAGTCTATTTTGATTTGGCCGAAAAAAATCAGACAGTCGAATGGCTTAATAGATGGCTTAATAAATGAGCGAAAGGCGGTTGACATACATGGACATGGAAAGATTTACGGAGAAGTCGCAACAGGCGATATACGACGCGCAGCAGGAGGCGCTGCGCAGAGGCCACCAGCAGGTGGACGGCGAGCATTTGCACTACGCGCTCGTGGCGCAGGAGGAAGGGCTGATATCCCGGATTCTCGAACTGGCGGGCGCGGACCGCGACGGCTACCTCGGCGGCCTGGGGCAGCTGCTGGACAAGACGCCGGGCGTGCACGGCCCCGGCGCGGGCAGCCTGTACGCCAGCCGCCGGTTCGGGGCGCTGCTCGCGCAGGCCGAGGACGAGGCGAAAAAATTCAAGGACGATTTCGCCGGCGTCGAGCACATATACCTCGCGCTGCTCAAGGAGCGGAACAGCCCCGCCGCGCCCATGCTCAAGGCGTTCGGCATGGACAGGGAGCGGTTCCTGCAGCTGCTGAACAAGGTCAGGCAGAACCAGCGCATAACGTCAAAGAACCCGGAGGACACATACGAGGCGCTGAAGCGCTTCGGCCGGAACCTCGTGGACATGGCCGGCCAGGGCAAGCTCGATCCCGTAATCGGCAGGGACCAGGAGATACGCCGCGCGATCAACATCCTGTCGCGCAAGACGAAAAACAACCCGGTCCTGATCGGCGAGCCCGGCGTCGGCAAGACCGCCGTCGTCGAGGGGCTGGCGCAGCGCATATGGCGCGGCGACGTGCCGGAGCACCTGAAAAACCGCACCGTGTTCGCGCTCGACATGGGCGCCCTGATCGCCGGCGCCAAGTACCGCGGCGAGTTCGAGGAGCGTCTTAAGGCCGTGCTGAACGAGGTGGAGAAATCGAACGGCGGCATCATCCTGTTCATCGACGAGCTGCACAACATCGTCGGCGCAGGCAAGGCCGAAGGCTCCATGGACGCGGGCAACATACTCAAGCCCATGCTGGCGCGCGGCGAGCTGCACTGCATCGGCGCCACGACGCTGGACGAGTACAGGAAATACGTGGAGAAGGACGCGGCGCTCGAGCGGCGGTTCCAGCCCGTCATGGTCGATCAGCCGTCCGTGGCGGACACGATCTCCATCCTGCGCGGCATAAAGGAGAAGTTCGAGCTGCACCACGGCGTGAGGATAACGGACAGCGCCCTCGTCGCGGCCGCCACGCTGTCGGACAGGTACATCAGCGACAGGTTTTTGCCGGACAAGGCCATCGACCTCATGGACGAGGCCGCGTCCATCATCAGGACGGAGATCGACAGCCTGCCGTCCGAGCTGGACGAGCTGAACAGGCGCGTCATGCAGCTCGAGATCGAGCGCGCCGCGCTTTTGAAGGAGTCGGACAGGTCGTCCGCGGAGAAGCTGGACGCGATCGAGAGGGAGCTGTCGCGCCTAAAGGAGCAGGCCGACGAGATGACGGCCGCGTGGCAGAAGGAGAAGGCGGGCATCGAGAACGTCAAGCGGATAAAGCGGCAGATAGACGAGGCGCGCCAGAAGATCGAGGACGCGGAGAGGCGCTACGACCTGGACGAGCTCGCCGCCCTGAAATACGGGAAGCTGCCGGCGCTGGAGCTG
>JAISFK010000019.1 GCA_031263625.1 Clostridiales bacterium | reverse complement strand
CTGTCGCGGATGCAAATCGAGGAATTGATTCTGTCGTACAAGCCGACTCTGCTTTTCGTGGAGCATGACCGGGCTTTTTGCGACAATATAGCGACAAAATCGATTCCATTTGCGAAATGAGGGGTAAAACGTGGGAGGATGATGGAATAAAATGAGGGAATAATAGGAATGAGGCAGGGGCGCAATCCGCTTTGGTTTGGATCGCGCCACAGCCGGCAGCAGACATGCAACAGAGCGAACCCCCGCTGTAAGCCGGGCGGCATGTCTGGCGCGATGAGTGGCGCGGCGACCTGTGCGCTTCCCGGCCATCCATGGGCGGCGGCGGGCCTGAGCGCGGCGGCTTTTAGGCGCTATCCGGCGGGCGGGCTCCTTGCTGGCTGGCTGGCGGGCGCCTTGCTCCTGGCTGGTGGACGCCTTGCTACCCGGCAGGCGCTCAGCTGCTCGGTTGGCAAGCGCCTTGTTGGTGGGCGGGCGCTCAGCTACTCGGCTGGTGGGCGCTTTGCTGGCTACGCACGTCCTGCTACCTATTGGGCTGGCGCTTTGCCTTTGCTAATCGGCGTTGCGCGGCTCGTCGAGCGCGGCGCGGATCGACGCGGCGTATTCGGCCAGGCGCGGCGCGGATGATGCGCCGAAGCGCTCGATGATGTCAACGATCGCGCTGCCGACGATCACGCCGTCCGCGCCGCGCGCGAGCGCTTTCGCCTGCTCCGGTGTATGCACTCCGAACCCCGCCGCGATGGGAATGGCCGTATTCTCCCGAATCGTTCCGACAATGCCGGACAGGTCCGCCGTGATCTCGCGCCTCATGCCGGTAACGCCCATCGACGACACAAGGTATATGTAGCCCCGCGCCGCCTTCGCGATTTTCGCGGCGCGCCCGGCCGATGTCGGCGCTATCAGGGATATCACGTCCACGCCGCAGGCCGACGCGAACGGCAGCACCTCGCCCTGCTCCTCAAACGGCATGTCCGGCATGATGACGCCGCCGACGCCCGCCTGGGCGCAGCGCCGAAAGAAGCGCTCGTACCCATAATTCAGCACCGGGTTCGCGTACAGCATCAGCAAAAGCGGTATGCCGAGCGCGCCGCGCACGGAATCCGCAAGCTCGAACACGCGGCCGAGATCCGTCCCCGACGCCAGCGCGCGCACGTTCGCCCTCTGTATCGTTTCCCCCTCCGCCACGGGATCGGAAAACGGCGAGCCCAGCTCAATCGCGTCCGCGCCAGCGCCGGCGAGCGCCAGCATGAACGAGCGCGTTTCGTCAATGCCGGGATCCCCGGCCATCAGATACGGAATGAACGCCTTGCGCCGGGCGAACGCCGCGCCGACCGGGATGGGTCGCCGCGCCTCCGCTCCGGCCGGCTCCAGGCGCGGCTCCCCCGCCCCGGCTGGGAACGGCCGCGCTTCATGCGCGCCCGAGGAAGCCCGTCGTTCGCGCACTTCATCCGTGGCCGCAGAAGCCCGCTGTTCTCGCACTTCTTGCGTGGCCTCGGAAGCCCGTCGTTCGCGCACTTCATGCGCGGCCGAGGAATCCCGCTGTTCGGCCGCGCCGACCGGGGTGGGCAGCTGGTTGCCCGTTCCGGCTACGCCAGGCCGCGCCTCGCCCGCGCCTGCTGGGCTGGGTTGCCGCTTGTCCGCGCCTGTCGGAATCGGCTGCTGCCCGCTCGCGCCGACCGCGATGGGCAACTGCCCCCCTTCGCCGCGCCCTGCCCGCCTGCCCCCGCTTTCGCCCTCGCCTTTGCCCTCGCCGCGCCTCGCCTGCGCGATGGCCGCATCGCTTTTTTTCATGTCGCTCGTCGCTCCTTTTCATGCTATTTTTTCCGCTGCTATTCACGCAGCTGCTCGCCCTCGTAGCGCGCAATCGCCGCCACGTCCTTGTCGCCGCGCCCCGACAGGCACACGACGACGGACGCGCCCTTTGGCATGGCGCCGGCAATTTTCAGCGCGTGGGCGACAGCGTGCGCGGACTCGACGGCGGGTATTATACCCTCCGTTTCGGCCAGCTCATGGAACGCCGCGACGGCCTCGCCGTCCGTGACGCCGACGTACTCGGCGCGGCCCGTCGCGCAAAGAAATGCGTGCTCCGGACCGACGCCGGGGTAGTCCAGGCCCGCCGAAATCGAATAGACGGGTGCGATCTGCCCCTGCCCGTCCTGGCAAAAATACGACTTCATGCCGTGAAATATGCCGACGCGGCCCTTTGACAGCGCCGCCGCGTGCCGATCGCCGCCAAGCCCCTCCCCCGCCGCCTCGCAGCCTATCAGGCGCACGGAGGGGTCGCCGATGAAACGATAAAAGACGCCCATCGCGTTCGATCCGCCGCCGACGCAGGCGATCACCGCCGCAGGCAGGCGCCCTTCCGCGGCCAGTATCTGTTCCCTCGCCTCGCGCCCGATCACGCTCTGAAAATCGCGCACAATCGTGGGAAACGGATGCGGCCCCATCACCGAGCCGAGGGCGTAGTGCGTGTCATGCACGCGCCGCGTCCACTCGCGCAGCGTCTCGTTCACCGCGTCCTTCAGCGTTTCCGTCCCGGACGTCACCGTATGCACCTGGGCGCCGAGCAGGCGCATGCGGTAGACGTTGAGCGCCTGGCGCTCCGTGTCCTCCCTGCCCATGAACACCTCGCACTCCAGCCCCAGCAGCGCGGCGGCCGTCGCGGCGGCGACGCCGTGCTGCCCGGCCCCCGTTTCCGCGATGATGCGCGTCTTGCCCATTTTTTTTGCCAGCAGGGCCTGGCCGAGCACATTGTTGATCTTGTGCGAGCCCGTGTGGTTCAAATCCTCGCGCTTCAGATAAATGCGCGCGCCTCCCAGCTTTTTTGTCAGGCTCGCGGCAAAATACAGGCGCGACGGCCTGCCGGCGTAGTTTTCCAGCAGGCTGCCGAGCTCCGCCTGAAAGGCTTCGTCGCGGCTGTAGCGCTCGTAGGCCGCCTCAAGGTCGCAAAGCGCCTGCATCAGCGTTTCGGGTATGTACTGCCCCCCAAACCCCCCAAAGCGCCCTTTTTCGGTGCCAGCGCCTGTGCCAGTGCCTACGCCCGCACTAACGTCGGCTCCAACGCCAGCGTCGGTGCCAGTGCCTGTGCCAGTACCTACGCCAGCACTAACGCCAGCGCCGATGCCAGTGCCCATGCTTATTCCCAGACTTTTTTTCGTACTTTTTTCTGCCATGTCGTCCTCCCCTTCCCGCCGCAGGCGATCTCCACCGCCGTCGGCGCTATTGCCCGCCATGTCATCTCTCATTCCTACCGCAAGCGATCGTTACAGTTCAGAAATGCGTCGGCCAGCATACAGATGCGACCAATTCGGTTCCCCGTCATTTGGGGGCCTGTCCCGAAATCCAGCCTTTGATTTTTGGATTCTGGGACAAGCCCAGAATGACATGCTCCCACCATCGGCACTCCTTGCAGCCATCGGCGCCATTGCCCGCTGTCAAATTCCTTTCCAGCTTCAGCTGTCAGCGCCTCGCTCCGCCTCCGCGCAGGCGCCCCGAACTGCGCGCACGAAGGCCGCCATCTTCCCATAGTCCTTTGCGCCGCCCGTTTCCACGCCGCTGCTCACGTCCAGCGCATATGGCCTGAGCAGGCGGATCGCCGCCGCCGCGTTGCCGGGATCCAGGCCGCCCGCGAGAAAAAAAGGCTTTCCGGCGCCGGCCGCCCTCTCCCGAAAGCCCTCCCAGTCAAAGCGCTCCCCGCTCCCGCCGCGCAGGCGCGGGTGCCATGCGTCGAACAGCAGGTAGTCCGCCTGCGGCAAGCAGCCTGCCGGCAGAAGGCAATCCGCAAGCGGCAGGCAACCATCGGGCGGCGGCAGATAGTCAGTCGCGGGCGGCAGGCGCACGCGAACCGCCCTGATCAGCGGATTTGGAACCAGCGCCGAAAGCCGCCGCATATACCCCTCGTCTTCGTCGCCGTGAAGCTGCGCGAGATCTATCACGCCGTCGGCGCACAGCCGCGCGGGCTCGCCGACGTCCGCGCCGGCAAACACGCCGACCGCCAGAATCCGCCTGTCGAGCCGCCGCCTGAGCGCCGCCGCTTCGCTCGCGCTTACGCGGCGCCGGCTGTCGGCGAATACAAAGCCGATGTAGTCCGGCAGGCAGAGGTTCGCGTATTCGACGTCCTCCGGGCGGCGTATGCCGCAGATTTTCACGCGGCACTCGTAAGCCGCGCCGTTCGCGCTGTTTGCGCCGTTCGCACAACTCGCGCCGATCATGCCGGCCGCGCTGAGCGCGCCAGCCGTGTCATTCGTGCCGGCCGCGCTATTTGCGCCAGCCGCGCCAATCGCGCTGTTTGCGCCGGTCGCGCCATTCACGCCGTTCGCGCCAAATGCGCCATTCACACTGTTCGTGCCGTTCACACTGCTCGCGCTGCTCGCGCCGGCCGCTTCGGCGCTCGGCGCAAAATCGCCGCCCGCCCCACATCCCGCGCTCTCGCCTATCCTGTCGCGCATTGCCAACCCCGCCCTCTCGCGCATTTTCGCTCTCGTTCTCATTCCGCGCTCTCGCACATTCGCGCGCCGGCACCCCGCCGCCCTACGCCCCGGCCAGCGCCCTCAGCGCGGCGCGCCTGTCGGGCGCCCGCATGAGCGCCTCTCCCACGAGCGCGGCGTCCGCCCCGGCCCGCTCCAGCTTCAGCGCGTCCTCGCGCCCGCGTATGCCGCTCTCCGCGACAAACAGCGCGCCTGGCGGAACGAGCCGCCTCATGCGGAGGCTGTTTTCAAAGTCAACCTCGAACGTCCTCAAGTTCCTGTTGTTCACGCCGACCACGCGGGCGCCCGCGCCCAGCGCCATGTCCAGCTCCCGCTCGTCGTGCGCCTCTACCAGCGCGGCCATGCCCAGCAAGTCGGCCAGCCCTATGTACTCCTTCAGCCGCGCGCCGTCAAGGAGCGCGCAGATCAGCAGCACTGCGCCGGCGCCGAGCAGCCGCGCCTGATAAATCTGGTAGGCGCTGACCGTAAAATCCTTGCGCAGCACGGGAATGCCCGCGCGCCGGGCTATCTCCGCGAGATGCCGATCGTCGCCCAAAAAATGCTCCGGCTCCGTCAGCACGGACAGGCACGCGGCGCCCGCCTCCTCGTAGTCGCGCGCAATCTCCATGTACGGGTAGCTTTCCGCGATCACCCCCTTTGACGGTGACGCGCGCTTGAGCTCGCAGACAAGCGACATGCCCGGCGCCCGCAGCGCCTTTTCAAACGCCATCCCCATGCCCGGCAGCGCCGCGCACAGCGCCGCCGCCTCGCGCTCTGGCAGCGCCGCCCGGTCGCGCTCAACGCGCCGCGCGGCCGCAGCCGCAAGCTTTTCCAATATGTCAGCAGCCATTTCGCGCCTCCCTCGCATCCATCGTCCCTGCCTCCTCATCATCCATCGTCCCAGCATCGCCGCCCTTGCCGTCTGCCCGCCGCGCGGGCGCCTCCCCCTTGCCGCCCGCCCTCGCAACGAGTCGGCCATTGGACGCGATTTCCCGCGCATCCGCGCACCGCTCGCCGCCGGCTGGCTGTCTGTTGCGCACCATTTCCCGCGCACCTGCGCACCCGCGCACCGCTCGCCGCGCACCGCCGGCTGTTTGCTGTGCGCCGCTTCCCGCTCGCCGCTCGCCGCCGGCTGTCTGCTGCGCGCCGCTTTCCGCGCCCCGCGTCCGTCTCGCTGCCGGCCCACCCGCCCGCCGACCCGTCCGCCGTCACGCCGCGCCAACCGTCACGCCGCGCCCGCCGCCTCGTTCGTCGCGGCCACAAACGCCTCCATCGCCCTGAGCGCCGCGCCGCTGTCGATAAGCTCCCCGGCCGCGCGCACGCACTGCCGCAGCGTGTGGCTGCCGCGCGCCATGTACAGGCACACCGCCGCGTTCAGCAGCACGACGTCCCGCTTCGCGCCCCGCGCCCCGCCCAGCACCTCGCGCGCGATGCGGGCGTTCGCCGCCGGGTCGCCGCCGGCCAGCTCGCCCAGGCCGCAGCGCGGCAGCCCGAACTGCTCCGGCGTGATGAAATAGCTGCTCAGCTTCCCGCCGTTCACCTCGCAGATTGTCGTGGCGCCCGTAAGCGTGATCTCGTCCAGCCCGTCGCGCCCGTGCACGACCATCGCGCGCTTGACGCCGAGGTTCGCGAGCACTCTGGCCAGGGGCTCGACAAGGGCCTCGTCGTAGACGCCGAGCAGCTGTATGCTCGCGCCGGCCGGGTTGGCCAGCGGCCCAAGGATGTTGAATATCGTGCGCGCGCCCAGCTCCCTGCGCACCGGGGCGACGTGCTTCATCGCCGCGTGGTACACGCTCGCGAGCATGAAGCACATCCCCGTCCGCGCGAGCACGCGCTCGCTCTCGCCCGCCGATATCGCGACGTTCGCGCCCAGCGCTTCCAGCAGGTCCGCGCTGCCGCACTTGCTCGACACGCTGCGCCCCCCGTGCTTCGCGACCGGGACGCCTCCCGCCGCGACGACGAAAGCCGACACGGTGGAGATGTTGAAGCTGTAAAGCTCGTCCCCGCCCGTCCCCACGATGTCCAGCACGTCGCAGCCGGGCGTGAGCCGCGTGCATTTTTCGCGCATCACGGCCGCGCACGCCGTGATCTCGTCAATCGTTTCGCCCTTCTGGCGCATGGCGATCAAAAACGCGCCCATCTGGGCGGGCGTCGCGCGCCCCTCCATCATTTCCAGCATCACCTCGCGCGCCTCCGCGCGCGTCAGGCCGTTGCCGCCCAATATGGAATAAATAGCCTCGCGAATCATAGTGAATCATCCCTCTCTCGTAGTTTTGGCGCAAAACAGCGCGGGCTTGCCCGCTCGCTCTCGCTCGGTCCGGCTTTGCCCCGCCTTGCCATGCTATGCCCAGGCCGGCTGGCGCCCCGCCTTGCCGCTTCGCCGCGCCTGCCCGCGGCATCGGCTGGCGCTCTCAGCCTTGCCATGCTATGCTCAGGCCGGTTTTGCCCAGCCTGGCCATGCTATGCTCAGGCCGGCCCTAGCCCCAGAAAATTCTCCATAATCGTCCTGCCACAGGGCGTGAGTATGGATTCCGGATGGAACTGCACGCCGTACAGCTCGCAGTCGCGGTGCTTGACGCCCATGACCTCGCCGTCCGCGCCCTCCGCGACGATCAGCAGCTCGTCCGGGATCGTGTCCCGCAACGCGACGAGCGAATGATAGCGCCCCGCCTCGATCACGGGCGGCAGGCCGCGAAAGAGCGGGCAACCGTTCGCGATGTGGATCGCCCGCCTCTTGCCATGCACCAGCTCCGGCGCGCGGGCTATGGTCGCGCCCAGCGCCTCGCAGATCGCCTGGTGGCCCAGGCACACGCCCAGGATGGGCGCACCGCCCATAAGCCTGAGCACGGCCTCCTCGCACACGCCGGCGTCGGCCGGCCGCCCCGGCCCCGGCGACAAAATGACGTGCGTCGGCGCCATGGCCGCAATCGCGTCGGCGTCCAGCTCGTCGTTCCGCGCCACGCGGACGTCCGGCGCGATCTCCCCCGCCAGCTGGTACAGGTTGTACGTGAAGCTGTCGTAGTTGTCTATCAGAAGGATCATTCCAGCGCCCCCTCTCCCGTTTCGCCGGCCCGAGCGGCCTTGCGGAGCGCGTCGAGCATGGCGCCCGCCTTGTTCAGGCATTCCTCGTATTCCCGCTCCGGGACGCTGTCCGCGACAATGCCGGCGCCGGCCTGCACGTATGCCGCGCCGCCCTTTAGCGCCGCCATGCGGATGCCGATGCACAGATCCATGTCGCCCGCGAACCCGATGTAGCCGATCGCGCCGCCGTATGGCCCGCGCCGCGCGCCCTCGATCTCGTCTATGATCTCGCACGCGCGTATTTTTGGCGCTCCCGACAGCGTGCCCGCCGGGATCATCGCGCGCACGACGTCAAGCGCGACGACGCCCTCCCGCGCGAGGCCGGAAACTCTCGACGCGATGTGGCACACGCGCGACAGCTTTTTGACTGTCCGATATTCGTCCACCCTGACCGTGCCGAAGCGCGCCACCTTCCCGATGTCGTTCCGGCCGAGGTCAACGAGCATGTCGTGCTCGGCCAGCTCCTTTTCGTCCCGCAGCAGCTCCGCGACGGCGAGCGCCGTTTCGGCGTCGTCCCGCCCGCGCCTGCACGTCCCCGCTATCGGGCATGTGTGGACGGCGCCGTCGCGCAGGGCGACCAGCGTTTCGGGGGACGCGCCCGCGAGCTGCATGTCGCCGAGCCGCAGATAGAACATGTACGCCGATGGGTTTGACGTGCGCAGCACGCGGTACGCCTGGAGCAGATCACCCCGGTATTCGGCGCGGAAGCGCACGGACGGCACGCATTGGAAGATGTCCCCGTCCGCTATGCGGCGCTTTATTTTTTCGACCGCCGCGCAGAAAGCCTCCTTCGAGGGCGCGGAGGCCAGCCCAGCGCCGGCGCCCACACCCTCTCCGGCCGCGCCGCCGCCGTGCTTCGTCGGCCTGCCGAGTACGTTGTCGCTGGCACCATTGCCGCCGACCCAGTTGCCAATGCCACCGCTGCCGATCCCGTTGCCGCCGACACCACCGTTGCCGCCGATCCCGTTGCCGCTGGCATCTGCCCCGCTGCCGCCGATCCCGTTGCCGCTTCCCCCTCCGGCCGCGCCGCCATCGACCCCACTGCCATCCAGGCCAATCCTGCAACCGGCACCCGCGCCGCTGTCGCTCCCCTCTCCGGCCGCGCCGCCGCCGCGCTCCGCCGGCCTGCCGAGCACGGCCCGCTCCATGTCCTTGAGCGCCGCGACACCCTCGGCATAGTTTTGCGCCAGATTGTCCGTTTCAATGTTCACGACGAGGCTCATGCGCTGCGCGAAGTGGTCGAACACGACTACTTTCTTGAACAGCATCAGCTCAAAATCGTCAAAGCCGATATCGTCGCGCTCCGTCAGCTTCAGCTTCAGCGCCGGCTCGGCATGGCGAATGTACTCGTATGCGAAGTATCCTACGAACCCGCCCGTGAACGGCGGCGCGCCGTGCATGCGCGGGCTGCTGTAGCCGCCGATCAGCTCCTTGAGGATCGCGTGCGGATCCCCCTCCAGCTCCCGCGCGCGGCCGCGCCCCTCGCCGCCCAAGCCATCGTCGCCACCCTTGCCATCTTCACCGCGCCCGCCGGCGCCCTCGGCGCCCTCGCCGCGACCGTTGCGCACGTCGCGCCCCTCGCCGCCCAAGCCATCGTCGCCGTCCTTGCCATCTTCGCCGCACCCGCCAGCGCCCAAGCCACCCTCGTCACACCTGTCGCGCCCCTCGCCGCCCAAGCCACCGCCGCCCGCGCGCACGGTCACTCTGCGCCCGCGCCCGGACACCGTCAGCTCCGGGTCGAATCCCAGAAACGAATACCGCCCCCAGCTGTCCCCGTCCGGCGCGCTCTCCAGCAGGAAAGCCCGCCCGCCAGCGCCGGAAACCGCTCGCAGCGCCTCGACAGGGGTTCTGGCGTCCGAAAACAGATCCATCGTGATCGGCAGCAACGTGTAGCCCTTCGCCAGCTGCTCCGCCTCTTTCAGAGTCGGTTTGATCAATTTGCCTCGCCTCCTTTTTGCAAAATAAATAAAAAACAAAAAGCCCGTCCCCGGCAAGACTCATGTCTTGCCGGGGACGGGCCATATCTCCCGCGGTGCCACCCCGATTCGCGGGCAAAAAACATATGCCCGCGCACTTTTAAGCGGAATACCAACATATTCCCCGCAATTAACGCTTGCGCCACGTCGCAGAATACTCAAAAATCGCCATGCGCCTTCGGTTGCCGACTGCGGCCAAACACGGCCGCCTGTCTTCGGCTTGCCGCCCGCCTGCACTCAGCCTGCCGACCGCCTGCCGCCCTCAGCTTGCCAATACCAAGCCAAGCGCTAAACAGTACACGCCGCCGGCTTTCCGCCAGCCCGTCAGCCTCGGCTTGCCAGCCTATAGCCAAACAACCCAGCGCCAGTCGGCGCCCGGCATCGGCCAGCCTGCTGTTGCCGCGCATCCCAGCCCGTTGCCCAAGCCGCCCTTCTCGCGCCCTTCGCGCGGGCCAACCATAGCATGGGCCTATCGACGATTTTCTTTGACTGCGCCCTCCGCGGTCCATTTGATGCACTGCGTCGCGCCGGACTCTCAGCACCGCCGGCTCTCTGTAGCTGCACGAAACACCGTTATCTCCGCATCATCGGTTTGCGTCATTCATTTATGAAACTGCCGAGCGCCGCCGCCCTCCGCGTTTTGCAACATCGCAGCGCGGCGCGCGCCGCCGGCAAAAATCATTTTCACTATTATAGCCACGCCGCCCGCGTTTTGTCAATAGAAAATTACGGCAAATATTTTTCCACCATCACGACGCTAAAGCCCAAGTTCGGTTTGGGCCTATTCTCGCGCTCCTCTTTAGGCGGGCGGTGGTTCTCGTATTCAGATGGGCTGACGTCTGGGTTTTTCACATAGCCTATCTTTTCGTAAAACCCTGCCGCCCTGTCCTGGCTGGTTATGACGATATGCTTCGCGCCATGCTCGGCAATCCATTTTTCCGCTTCCGCCATGAGCACCCGCCCATATCCCGCTTTCTGCTTCTCGCGAATCGTGCAAACCCTTTCTATTTTGCCAACGCCCGCTTTTGGAAAGCGAATGCGGCAACCCGCCACAGGCTTGTGGTCTTCTATCAGAATAACAGCCTTTAGCTCTTCTTTCGAGCCGTCGTGGGCGAACTCTATCTCGATGGGGATGTTCTGGCCGAAGCAGAACGCGTCCGTCCTGATATAGTCATAGCCCTTGGCCAGCCATTCCGGGGATTCCTCTGTCAAGCGGTGAATTTCCATGATCATTCTCCTTTTTTCTCGGATTTTTTCTCAACTTTTTTCTCGCCTTTTTCCTCGATTTTTTCCTCGGTTTTTTTCACGTCCCTGCAAAAATATCTGTCCAGCTCCTTCTTCGTCTCATCCGATATCTCCCTCTTTACGGGAATGACTGCGGCATTGACGAAAGACCCGATGATTTTGACGGCAAACTCAAGATTTCTTCTGAGCGCGGATTCGCTGAGCACCGCCGCCACGTCCCTGACCGAGTGAATCTCCGCTGCGGCCATAGTCCCCCTCGAAAGCCCCAGAGCCGGTATGCCTCGGTCGCAGAATGGCGCGGAATCGCTGGATTGCACGCGGCTTATCATTTTGGCCGAATAGCCGGCAATGCGGCAAAACTGATCGACATAGCTCTCAAGCTCCCTGCTCCCCGCAATGAAGATCTCGTTGTTGCCCAGCGCCGTGCCGCACATGTCAAAATTGAAGGCGAATCTTATCGACTCCAGCAACTCTTCGTGCTGCGATATGTAAGCCTTTGACCCCAAAAGCCCCAGTTCCTCGCTTCCGCACCATATAAAGCGCATGGTCCGCCGCGGCGGGTTGGCGATAAAGTGCCTGTACACGGCAAGTAGGACGGCCGCCCCGGTGGCGTTGTCCCACGCGCCCGTCCCTAAAGGAACGCTGTCGTAGTGGGCGGTGAGCGCGACGGATTCCTCCGGCAAATCAGCGCCTTTAATGGTGGCCAGCACATTTTGGCTGGTTTCTTCGGTGTCTTCCTGCTCCAATGTCAAATGGACGGTTTCAACCTCTTCCCCGATCAGCCGGTTGGCGTCCGCCGCCGTAATGGCGAATCCGGGGATAGCGCCGATTTGGGCGAAGTGATCCCGCAGCGGCTGGGAATAGAGAGACGCTTCATAGTCGGTGCTATAGTATTTCCCCTTGAACACGAGGAACGCCGCCGCCTTGTGCTCAACGAGGCGCTTATAAACCTCAGCCTCCCGAAGCTCATTCAAGAGCACGGCCGTGTCGCTGAGGTCGCCCGCGAGCGCAAAGTCAATTTCAGAGCCTTGCTCAAGGTATAGCAGCCTAAGCTCTCTGTCAATTTCCCCCGAACGCAAATACGGGCGGCTGTGCAGCTCCTTGCCCTGCGCTTTCACCGCCCATTTTTTCACGGCCCCATATGGAATGGCAAAAGCCGCCAATTCCCCAGCGGCGCCCGCTCTCCTGTACCCTGCGCCCGCGCTGCCCGCTCTTCCGGGCTCTTCCCCCGTGGCGCCCGCTCTTCCGGGCTCTTCCCCCGCATTGCCTGCTCTCCCGGGCCCTGCGCCCGCGTTGCCCGCCCTTTCGGGCCCTGCGCCCGCATTGCCCGCTCTTCCAAGCTCTTCGCCCGCAAGGCCGATCTCTCTCAGAATAATTTCGGCGGCGCGCCTTTCGTCTTCGGTGCCGCCAACGCGGACAAAACTCAGCTCTTTCACAAAATCCAGCATGCTATCCATCGCTTGCCTCTCGCATCCTTCCTGATTTTTCCTGATTTTGGCTCACAGAGCGATCAGCTGTTTGGGCGAAAGCTCCAACGGCCTGGCTCTGTCTTTTTCAACCAGGGCTATGTCCTCAATCCTCACTCCGCCGTAGCCCTCAAGATATATCCCCGGCTCAACGCTGACGACCATGCCCGCCTTGAGCCTTCGCCTCTCCTCTTTTCCAAGCCCCGTTCCTTCGTGAATGTCGAGCCCTATTCCGTGCCCCAGCCCGTGAATGAAGCTGCCCTCAAACTCCGTGCCGTCAATAATGCCGCGCGAAATCCCGTCAATCCGGGAGCCTTCCTCGCCCTCTTTAACGGCGTCCAGCCCCGCCAGCTGAGACGCCAGAACAGTCTCGTATATCTTTTTCTGCTTAGCGGTGGGAGCGCCGACCACGACGGTGCGGGTTAAGTCCGAGTGGTATCCGTTTACCGTGCAGCCGAAATCCATCGTGACAAAATCGCCTTTTTGAACCAGATAGCCTGTCGGCCAGTGGTGCGGGACAGCCCCGTTTTTTCCGGCGGCCACGATGGTCTTGTTCGATCCCTCCGCCCCGCCAAGGCGCATTTGGTATTCCAGCCAGGCCGCTATTTCAAGCTCGCTGGCTCCGGGCCTGATGATCTCAAGCGCCTTGCCAAAAGCGAAATCCGTGATCTCGCACGCCGATCGGATTTGCTCAAGCTCCCAGGCCGATTTGATCTCGCGCAGATCCCGAACCGGATCGCCGTCCACCGCCCGGACATCGGGAATGGCGTCCAGAAGCTGCGAGTATATGGCAAGCGGCACGGACTTCTCCACGGCGAGGTAGGGGGCTGCGTCGCCCGCCATCAAGCCTTTTGCTTCGCGCCCCAGATCCTTTCGCTCAATAAGGCGAAGCTCCACCCCGGCCGGCATCGGAGCCTCCCTGCCGGCCCACGACAGAAACACGCGCCGCGCGCCGGAGAGATATATCGCCCCGGCGCCGAAGGGGAGCCGGTGAAAATATCGCATGTTTGCCGGCTCTGTCACCAGCAGGGCGGGATATTGCAAGCTGGATTCCATGCCCATGGCCACTCCTTAATTATTATTTAAGCCCACATTAGTGACTTACAGGCGCATTACCGCAATATACTCGTGTTCGATTGGGATTCCGACCGCAATTTGCGGTCGGACAGAGGAAACGAGTATTACTGACTCGCGTTAATGGAAAATTCAAATGCTCGTCAGTATAAATAGCGAAAAAGCCGGCGCCTGTAAGTCACTAACGCCGCGCGGACGAGCGCGGCGCGGGCGCATCGCGCCCGTGAGGAACGGGGAAACCGCGCTGTCCCGTTCCGACTTGGGGTGTGGGCGCAGCCCACATTAATAATTGATCTCTTCCACGCGATGGCAGGCTATCTCGTGGCCGCCGGGCAGCCTGCGCAGGGCGGGCGCCTCCTCCCTGCACATGCCGGCCGCGAATTTGCACCGCCCGGCAAATTTGCAGCCCGCCCCAAAATTGATGGGGCTGGGGACGTCGCCCTCCAGCATAATCCTCGCCCGCTCGTTCTCCCTGGCCGGATCCGGGATGGGCACGGCCGAGATAAGCGCCTGTGTATACGGGTGCAGAGGGTTGATGCCAAGCTCCTCCGCGTCCGCCGCCTCCACGATCGAGCCCAGGTACATCACCCCGATGCGGTCGGAAATATAGCGTACCGTGGATAGATCGTGGGCTATGAATAAATACGTCAGGTTAAGCTCCGACTGCAGTTTCTTCAGGAGATTTATAATCTGTGCCTGAATGGATACGTCCAGCGCCGAAATAGGCTCGTCGCAAACCACAAACTCCGGATTCACCGCAAGCGCCCGGGCAATACCGGCCCTCTGTCTCATTCCGCCCGAAAACTCATAGGGGAAACGGCTGGCGTGTTCGGCGTTTAAGCCCACCATATTGAGAAATCCGCCGACCTTCTCGTCCATTTCCTTTGCGCCGCCCAATCGGTGGATCCTCATGCCCTCTTTTATGATCTCGCCGATGGT
>JAISFK010000170.1 GCA_031263625.1 Clostridiales bacterium | reverse complement strand
CATCGTCGCGGACGTCCGCGCGCGGGGCGACGCCGCGCTCTACGAGTACGCCGAGCGCTTCGACGGCGCGCGGCTCTCGTCGCTCGCCGTGTCGCGGGACGAGATCGAGGCGGGCGCCGCGTCCGTCGCGGCCCAGAATCCCGCGCTGATGGGCACCATGCGGCGCGCGGCGGCCAACATTCGCGCCTACCACGAGCGCCAGCAGCGCCAGGGCTTTGTGGCGCACGGCGCCAGGAACGGCGTTTTGATGGGCCAGCGCGTCCTGCCGCTCGACCGCGCGGGGATGTACATTCCGGGCGGCACGGCGGCGTATCCGAGCACGCTGCTCATGAACGCCATCCCCGCGCAGATCGCGGGCGTCGGCGAGCTGGTGCTCGCGACGCCGCCGCGGCGCGACGGATCCGTCGCGCCGGCGATTCTGGCGGCGGCGTCCGTGGCGGGCGTGAGCCGCATATACAAGGCCGGCGGGGCGCAGGCCATAGCCGCCATGGCGTATGGCACGGAAACCGTGCCGCGCGTGGACAAGATCACGGGCCCCGGCAACGCGTATGTGCTGGCCGCCAAGCGCCTGGTGTACGGCATCGTGGACATCGAGGCGCTCGCCGGGCCGAGCGAGATCCTGATCATAGCGGACTCCAGCGCGAGCGCGGCGTTCGTGGCGGCCGACATGCTCTCGCAGGCGGAGCACGACCCCATGGCCGCGGCCATCCTGCTGACGACGGACGAGCGGCTTGCGCTCGCGGCGCGCGCCGAGCTCGCGCGGCAGCTCGCGGATCTGCCGCGCGCGGCCATCGCGGCGCAGTCCATCGCGGACAACGGCCGCATAGTCGTGACGGCCTCGCTCTCGGAGGCCGCCGCCATCAGCAACGCCATAGCGCCAGAGCACCTTGAGCTGTGCGTCGGCGACCCGTTCGCCCTGCTACCGGAGATCCGCCACGCCGGCAGCGTGTTCATGGGGCACTACGCGCCGGAGGCGCTGGGCGACTACTTTGCCGGGCCGAACCACGTCCTGCCCACGAACGGCGCCGCGCGCTTCTCGTCGCCGCTGTCCGTGGACGACTTCGTGAAAAAATCCTCGTTCCTGTATTACAGCAAAGAGGCGCTGCGCGAGGATCTCCGGGACGTCGCCGCGTTCGCGCGCGCCGAGGCGTTCGAGGCCCACGCCCGCAGCGCCGAGCGCCGGTTTGGGCAGGAGGCGCGCCCGGATCGCGGGGCGCCGGTTTGAGCGGCATTAAACATGGCATGAGTATTACTGAAGTATAGCAAAATAGCGCTTAGGAGGACTGAACATGGCAAAGAGCAGACTAATCGGCGACTATCCGGCAATCGGCATACGCCCGACCATTGACGGGCGCAGGGGCTATCTCGACGTCCGCGGCTCGCTCGAGGAGCAGACGATGAACATGGCGAGGGCGGCCGCGGCCCTGTTCGAGAAGAGCCTGAGATACTCGAACGGCGAGCCGGTCAGGACGGTTTTGGCCGACACCACCATCGGCCGCGTCGCGGAGGCGGCCGCCTGCGCGTCCAAGTTCAGGAAGGCCGGCGTGGAGATCACGCTGACCGTGACGCCGTGCTGGTGCTACGGCTCCGAAACTATGGACATGGACAAGACGACGATCAAGGGCGTGTGGGGCTTCAACGGCACGGAGAGGCCGGGCGCCGTGTACCTGGCGTCCGTGCTCGCGTCGCACGCGCAGAAGGGCCTGCCCGCGTTCGGCATATACGGGCACGACGTCCAGGACGCCGACGACGCCGAGATCCCAGCCGACGTCGAGGAAAAGCTGCTGCGCTTCGGGCGGGCGGCCGTGGCCGCGGCGACGATGCGCGGCAAGTCGTACTTGCAGATAGGCTCCATCTGCATGGGCATCGGCGGATCCATCATCGATCCGGCCTTCATCGAGGAATACCTCGGCATGCGCGTCGAGTCGGTGGACGAGGTGGAGATCATCCGCCGCATGTCGGAGGGCATCTACGACGAGGCCGAGTTCCGGAAGGCCCTGGCCTGGACGAAGGCGCGCTGCGCGGAGGGCTTCGACAAGAACCCGGAGGCCATCAGGCGCTCCGCCGGCCAGAAGGAGAAGGACTGGGAGTTCGTCGTGAAGATGATGTGCATCATCAAGGATCTGATGAACGGCAACCCCGGCCTGCCCAAGGGCCGCGAGGAGGAGGCGGTCGGCCACAACGCCATCGCCGCGGGCTTCCAGGGCCAGCGCCAGTGGACGGACTTCTACCCGAACTGCGATTTCCCGGAGGCGCTGCTCAACACCTCGTTCGACTGGAACGGCGCGCGCGAGCCGTACATCCTGGCCACGGAGAACGACGCGCTGAACGGGATCGGGATGCTGTTCGGCAAGCTCCTGACGAACTCGGCCCAGCTGTTCGCCGACGTGCGGACGTACTGGAGCGCGGAGGCCGTCAGGAAGGCGGCGGGCTACGAGCTGGGCGGCGCGGCGAAGGCGGCGGGCGGCTTCATACACCTCATAAACTCTGGCGCGGCGTGCCTGGACGCGAGCGGCGCGTCGCTGGACGGCGGCGGCAGCGGCGCCATGAAGCCGTGGTACGAGGTGACGCAGGCCGACCAGGACGCCATGCTGAAAGCCACGACGTGGAACGCGGCCGACAACGGCTATTTTAGGGGCGGCGGATTTTCCTCGCGCTTCCTGACGGAGGCCGAGATGCCCTGCACGATGATCAGGCTCAACCTCGTCAAGGGGCTGGGGCCGGTGCTGCAGATAGCGGAGGGCTGGACCGTGAAGCTGCCGGCGGAGGTGTCGGACGTCCTCTGGAAGCGGACGGACTACACTTGGCCCTGCACATGGTTCGCGCCCAGGACGACGGGCGAGGGCTATTTCGCGACGGCCTACGACGTGATGAACAGCTGGGGCGCCAACCACGGGGCCATCAGCTACGGGCACAACGGCGCGGATCTGATCACGCTGTGCTCCATGCTGCGCATACCCGTCTGCATGCACAACGTGCCGGCCGGGAAGATATTCAGGCCGGCCGCGTGGAACGCCTTCGGCATGGACAGGGAGGGGCAGGACTACAGGGCCTGCGCCGCCTACGGGCCGCTTTACAAGTAGGGCGCGGTGCGCGTGGCGCGTGGCGCGCGGCCGGCAAGCCGGCGGGCTTGCGAGCGGGGATTTGCGCGGGAGCGCGGATCTCGCGGCGGTTGCGGGCGCGGCGCCGCATACAAAAAATAGGAGGCTGTGGCGACATGAAGCACGACATTTTTTCGCTTAAGGGGAAGGTCGCCCTCGTGACGGGCGGCAACAGGGGCATTGGCAAGGTCGTGGCCGAATACATGGCCGACGCGGGCGCGGACATCGCGATCATGGACTTGGACGACGCCTCGGCGGTCGCGGCAGCCATAGCCGCCGAATACGGCGTCCGCGCCACGGCGCGCGTCTGCGACGTCACGCGCCGCGAGGACGTGCGCGCGGCGATGGCGAGCATCGCGGGCGAGCTCGGCACGCTCGACATACTGTTCAACAACGCCGGCATAGTCATGCACAAGCCCGCGCTGGAGCTTGAGCCGGGCGAGTGGGAGAAGGTGCTGGGCGTGAACCTGAACGGCGTGTTCTACGTCGCCGCCGAGTTCGCGTCGCGCCTCGTGTCGGAGGGCAAGGGCGGATCCATCGTCAACACGGCCTCCATGTCCGGCTCCATCGTGAACATCCCGCAGCAGCAGGCTTCGTACAACACGTCGAAGGCGGCCGTCATCCACCTGACGAAATCGCTGGCCGTCGAGTGGGCGGACAAGGGGATACGCGTCAACTGCATAAGCCCCGGCTACATCGCCACGGAGCTGATATCGTTCGTGAGCCCCGAGCTGCTGGAGACGTGGCGCGGCATGATACCGTTCAAGAGGCTGGGCAGGCCGGAGGAGCTGGCGGGCGCGGTCATATACCTGGCGTCGGGCGCGTCGCCGTACACGTCCGGCTGCGACATAGTGATCGACGGGTGCTTCACCGTCGTGTAGGGCCGCGCGCGGCGCGGCGAAACAGCTAGAGTCGCGCGCGGCGCGGCAAAACAGCCGCCGCAGGGCAGTAAAAACAGCCGCCGCATGGCGCGGCGAAAACAGCCGCCGCAAGGCGACAAAAATAGCCGCCGCATGGCGGCAAAACAGTCGCCGCAGGGCGGCGGGGAAGGGGGGCGGGCGCGGGAACATGCCGAAGAACATGCCGAACAGATACCTCATGGTCATAAAAGTCAAGCCGGAGTGCAGGGACGAATACGTGGCCATACACAAGAACCCGTGGCGCGAGATGCTGGAGGCGCTCCGGGACGCGGGCTTCGTCAACGAGCTGATATGGTACTACGAGGACCAGTCCATCATCTATCTCGAGTGCGACGACCACGACGCGTGCGACGCGAGGCTGCGCGCGACGGAGATCTGCAAGAAGTGGGACATGGAGATGCTGCCGCGCTTTGCCGCGGAGCCGGCCATGCCCGAAAAGATATTCGATCTGCGCGAGATGCTGGGCGGGAGCGGCGCCGGCGAGTAAAAAAATGCAAAGGGAGGCAAACTGGCGATATGTCTGCGATAGGCGAAGCTTTTAGAGCCGCGAGGGAAAGATACGCGGAATACGGCGTGGACGCCGAGAAGGCCATTGAAACTCTGCGCGGGACGGAACTGTCGCTGCACTGCTGGCAGGGCGACGACGTGATCGGGTTCGAGCAGTCGGGCGGCGCCCTTTCGGGCGGCATCATGGCGACGGGGAACTACCCCGGCAGGGCGCGCAGCGCGGACGAGCTGCGCGCGGACATGGCGGAGGCGTTCTCCCTGTTGCCGGGGAGGCAGCGCGCGAACCTGCACGCCATATACCTCGAAACCGGCGGCAGGGACGTCGGGCGCGACGAGATAGAGATAGGGCACTTTGAGGGCTGGATGGACTGGGCGCGGCGGCAGGGCGTGGCGCTGGACTTCAACACGTCCATGTTCTCGCACCCCAAGGCCGACGGCTACACGCTCGCCAGCTACGACCGGGGCGTCCGGGAGTTCTGGATAGAGCACGGCAGGCGCTGCCGCGCCATAGGGGCCGAGATGGGCCGGCGCCAGGGCAGCCCGTGCGTGCTCAACCACTGGATGGTGGACGGCTGCAAGGAGCCGCCGGCGGACAGGCTGGCGCGGCGCGAGCTGTTCATGGAGGGCCTGGACGCCATAATGGCCGACAGCCTGCCAAAGGAGCGGCTGCTGGACAGCATCGAGAGCAAGCTGTTCGGCCTGGGCATGGAGAGCTTCACGGCCGGCTCGGCCGAGTTCTGCTTCGGCTACGCGATGAAGCGGGGCATCATGCTGACGTATGACCTCGGCCACTTCCACCCGACCGAGAGCATAGCGGACAAGATATCCTCGTCGCTGCTGTTCATAGACAGGCTGCTGCTGCACACGAGCAGGGGCGTGCGCTGGGACAGCGACCACGTGGCCCTGCGCGGCGACGACGTGGACGCGCTCATGCAAGAGGTCGTCCGCGCCAAGGCGCTCGGGCGCGTGAACATCGCGCTGGACTTCTTCGACGCCAGCATAAACCGCGTCGCGGCTTGGGTCATAGGCGCGCGCTCGACGATGGCGGCGCTGCTCGCCGCGCTGCTCGAGCCGGCGGAGCTCATGCTGGGCTACGAGCGCGACGGCGACGCGACGGGCCGGCTGGCCATGATCGCGGAGCAGAGGAACCTGCCCGCCGGCGCCGTGTGGGACTACTACTGCGAGCAGGAGAACGTGCCGGCGGGGCTCCGCTGGCTGGACGAGGCGAGGCGGTACGAGAGGGAAGAGCTGGGCAAGCGCGCGTGAGCGGGGCGCCCGAAATGGTTGCGCCCGAAAGCGTTGCACCCGAAAGCGCCGCGCTCGCGGGCGGGCGCCAGGCTCGCAAGCGGGGCGCGAAAAAATAGGCATAAAGAGGAATAGCTTACTATGGGCAAAGAATGTGAAGCGGGCAATGCGGCCAATGCGGGCGGCGTGGCCAACGCAGGCAACGCGGCCAACGCGGGCGGCGTGGGCAATGCGGCCAATGTAGCCAACGCGGCCGATGCGGCCGGCGTGGCCGCGGGGCTGGACGCGCTGGCGGGCATGTCCAACGAATACGGGCGGCAGGCCCGGTACGTGCTGGCCGGCGGCGGCAACACGTCGTTCAAGACCGAAGCCGAGCTGTACGTGAAGGCGTCGGGAACCAGCCTCGCGACCGTGCGCGCGGGCGACTTTGTGGGGCTTTCCCGCGCGAAGCTGGACGCCATCATGGAGAAGCCGTATGATCGCGCGGACGAGGCGAAAAGGGAGGCCGAGGTGCTGTCCGACATGATGGCGGCGCGGCTTGCCGGTAGCGAGGGCAAGCGGCCCAGCGTAGAGACGCTGCTGCACAACATATTCCCGGAGAGATACGTGCTGCACCTGCACCCGGCGCTCGTCAACGGGCTGACGTGCGGGGCGGGCGGCGAGGAGGCGGCGCGGCGGCTCATGCCGGCGCCGTATGTGTGGATACCCGCGTACAGGCCGGGCTACGAGCTCGCGCTGCTGTGCAGGGACAGGCTCGGCGCCTACGAGCGCGAGCGCGGCGAGCGCCCCAAGGTCATTTTGCTGCAGAACCACGGCATATTCGTGTCGGGCGATGCGCCGCAGGAGATAGGCGCGACGCTGGGCGGCGTCATGGGCGCGCTGGACGGCGCGGCGGCCGCGAGGCCCGCCTGCCGGCCGCCCGAAGCGGAGGCGGCGGGGGCTGGGGTGAAAGCCGGTGCGAAAGTTGGCGCTGGCACGGGCGCTGGCGTTGACGCCGCCCATGTGGCAGGCGCCGACCCTGCTCCTGCGGTAGCTGCCGACCCTGCCGCCGCCGCCGCAATGCGGCTGCTCGCCGGCATCTTCCCCCCGCCGGCGGCGGTCAGGTTCAGCGCGGGCGCGGACATACTTCGGCTGCTGGAGAGCGAGCGGAGCTTTTTCCCGCTGAGCGGGCCGTTCACGCCGGATCACATCGTCTACTGCAAGCCGTCCTTCCTGTACATCGGGGAGCTGGGCGGCGAGGAGGGGCTGCGCGAGAGGATCGGGCTGTTCGAGCGCGAGCATGGCTACGCGCCGCGCGTCATCTGCGTCAGGGGCGTCGGGGCGTTCTTCGCCGGCGCTTCGGAAACCGAGGCCGCCAACGCGCAGCTGCTGTTCGGGGACGCCGCAGACATAGCCGTCTACTCGCAGAACTTCGGCGGGCCGAGCCACATGCCCAGGGAGCTGGCCGACTTCATCCTCGGCTGGGAGATAGAGTCGTATCGGCAGAAGGTGGCCGCCGGAGGGGGCGCGGGCTAGGCGCGGGCGCGGGGCAGCCGCCGTGCGCGGGCGAAGCTCTGGCTAGGCGCGGCAAAACGCAGGGCTCGCGGCGCGGGCATGGCAAGAAACATTGAAATTAAAAAGGGATGGGCAAGCAAATGGCCAAAATTCTGTCAATCGACCTCGGCGCGTCAAACGGCCGCGCGATCCTCGCGGAATTTGACGGCAAGACGATAAACATGCGGGAGCTGCACCGCTTCCCCAACGACCCGGTCCCCGTGCGCGGCACGCTGTACTGGGACGTGCTGCGCCTGCTGCACGAGATTAGGCAGAGCATCTCCAAGGCCGTGAACGCGGGCGGGTTCGACTACATCGGCATCGACACTTGGGGCGTCGATTTCGGCCTCATAGGCAAGGACGGCGGGCTGCTCGAAAACCCCGTCCACTACCGGGACAACAGGACGGACAGCTACCAGCTCCTGTACAAGGACATCCCCCAGGACGAGATATACGCCTCGACGGGCATACAGGACATGCAGATAAACACGCTGCACCAGCTCGCGTACCTGCGCCGCGAGAAGCCGGAGCTGCTGGCGCGCGCGGACAGGCTGCTGTTCATGCCGGATCTGCTCAACTACTTCCTGACGGGCGAGATGCGCACGGAGTACACGATCGCGTCCACGTCCGCTCTGCTGGACGCGCGGGCGCGCGACTGGGATTTCGGGCTGATAGACAGGGTGGGGCTGGACAGGCGCATGTTCTGCCGGATTGTCCAGCCGGGCACGGTCTGCGGCGAGCTGGGCGCCGACTTGCGGGCCGAGCTGGGAGCGCCCCCCGCGAAGGTCATGTGCATAGCGTCGCACGACACGGCGTCCGCGGTCGCGGCCGTGCCGGCGGGCGGGCCGAATTTCGTGTACGTCATATGCGGCACGTGGAGCCTGCTGGGGACCGAGCTGCCCGAGCCGCACATCGACGCGCGGGCCGCGCGGCGCAACTTCACGAACGAGGGCGGCGTGAACCGCACGATCCGCTACCTGAAGAACATCATGGGCACGTGGCTCAGCCAGGAGTGCAGGCGGCAGTGGGCGCGGGAGGGCAGGGCGTACAGCTACGACGAGCTGGACGCGATGGCGGAGGCCGCGCCGCCTTTCCAGAGCTTCATCGACGTTGACGCGCCGGACTTTATAAAGCCGGGCGACATGCCCGCGCGGATCAGGGCGTACTGCCGCGCCACCGGGCAGCGCGCGCCGGAGACGGAGGGCGAAGTCATCCGCTGCGTCGTCGAGAGCCTGGCGCTCAAGTGCAGGCACAACCTGCGCGCGATAGAGGACACGGCGGGGATCCGCGCCGATTCCGCGAACATGGTGGGCGGCGGCATCAAGAGCCCGTTCTTCTGCCGCTCGGTGGCCGGCGCCATGGGAAAGGCCGTCCACGCCGGGCCGGTCGAGGCGACGGCGCTCGGCAGCATCGCCCTGCAGCTGATCGCGGCGGGCGAGATCGCCGGGGTCGGCGAGGCGCGCCGGATAATCCGGGACGCGGGCGGGATGGCCGAGTACGAGCCGGGGGACGCCGCGCGCTGGGACGACGCCTACGAGCGCTTCGCGAGGCTGCCGCTGCAGTGACGCGGCGGGGGGCGAGCCGTTCGCTCCGCTCCCCGTCATTCCGGGCTTGTCCCGGAATCCAGCCTTTGATTTTTGGATTCTGGGATGAACTCAGAATGACGTTCTTTCGGATTCCAGCGGCCTGAGCGGCATAACGTCATCGTCTGCGGCGCTGGCATCTGGACTGCAGCGCGGCGCGAGGGTTGCCGTTGCGGCTGTCGTTGCGGCGGTTGCGGCGGAACTGCGGATTGGCGGGGGCGGGCCCGCCGCTGCGGCGCTGGCCGCTCCGCGCAAAAACTTGAAAAGGGATGGGGTATAGCGATATGCCGGGCAATTCATTTTTCACGAAGCAGGAGCTGGAGCGCGCGTGCGCGCTGGCGCCGCTTCTCAGGATGTCCTGCCAGCCCAGAAAGGCTGGCGTGGCCGCGTTTTGCGACGGGGAGCAGGCAAAGTCGCTGCTGGGCATGAAGTTCCCGCTCAAGTGGCTCTTGGACAAGCGGACAAAGGGCTTCGCGCGGGAGCACAGGGCCACGCCGCTCATCCTGCCGGCGGGCGCGCGCGCGGGCGCCGACCTCGACAGCGCGTTCCTGGAGTTCTACAACGAGCGCAAGTATTGGCCGAGGCTGGCGATAGCAGAGGGCGTCGGCGTGTTCGCGCTGGGGCCGGACTCGCGCGAGGCGGCCGGCGCGGCGCAGCTGTTTTCGGCCCTGTCGTCGGGCGCAGAGCCGCCGGAGGCCGCGAGCGAGGACTCGGCCATCAGCCTGCGCAGGCTGGACGGCAGGCTGTCCGGCAAGGTCGTGCTCGTGACGGGCGGCGCGCAGGGGTTTGGCAAGGGGATCGCCGACGCGCTGGCGGACCAGGGCGCGTATGTCGTCGTCGCGGACATCAACGCCGCCGGCGCCGAGGCGTGCGCGGCCGAATTTGCGAAAAAATACGGCATAGGCGCCGCCGCGGCCGTCAGGGCCGACGTGAGCGATGAGGAGTCCGTGAAGGAGATGGTGCAGGCGGCCGTCCTGCGCTACGGCGGGCTGGACGCGCTCATATCGAACGCGGGGATCGCGATAGCGGGCGACCTGGAGGAGATGACGAAGGAGAAGTTCGAGCGGGTCACGTCGATCAACTACACGGGCTACTTCCTGTGCGCGAAATACGCGTCCGCGCCGATGAAGATCCAGCGCGGGCAGCGGCCCGGCTATACGGCCGACATCATACAGATCAACTCGAAGTCCGGGCTTGAGGGCAGCAACAAGAACTTCGCCTACGCGGGCAGCAAGTTCGGCGGCATCGGGCTGACGCAGAGCTTCGCGATGGAGCTGGCGCCCTACGGGATCAAGGTGAACGCCATATGCCCTGGCAACTTTCTCGACGGGCCGCTGTGGGCCGACCCGGACAGGGGGCTGTTCAGGCAGTACCTCGAGGCCGGCAAGGTGCCGGGCGCGAAGACGGTGGGCGACGTGCGCAGGCACTACGAGTCCCGCGTGCCGATGAACCGGGGCTGCGCCGTCGCGGACGTCGCCAGGGCGATTATGTACGTGATCGAGCAGCAGTACGAGACGGGGCAGGCGATACCCGTGACGGGCGGCCAGGTCATGCTCAGATAAAATATGAACGGAGGATCAGTGTTGCGCATGGACATTGCGGAGCCGCTTGAAAGGGGCATGGACGCGCCGGAGCCAGAGCGGCGCCTGGAGGCGCTGGCCGAGTTCGCCGCGCTCGCGAAAGCCGGGGGCGGCGAGAGTAGCGGCGGGAACGGCGCGGCTGCGGCTTCTGCCGGCGGGGGCGCGGGCGGCGCGGCTGCGACTGCGGCTTCGGGCGGCCCCGAACCGGCCGGCGCAAGCGCGGGCGGCGCGCCGGAGTACGTCAACAACCACATACACACCATCTACTCGTTCTCGCCCTACTCGCCCGCGAAGGCCGTGTACAAGGCGTGGCGCAGCGGGCTTGCCACGGCGGGGATCATGGATCACGACACTGTGGCGGGCGCGGGCGAGTTTGCCGAGGCGGGCAGGATCATGGGCGTCGCGACGACGGCCGGCATCGAGTGCAGGTGCTCGATGGCCGGGACGCCGTTCGAGGGGCGCCTGCTGAACAACCCCGACCAAAAATCCGTCGCGTACCTCGCGATGCACGGGATCCCGCGCCGCAACCTCGGCAAGGTGCAGGAGTACATCGCGCCGTATCGCGCGCGGCGCAACGCGCGCAACGGGCTGATGGCGCGGCGCCTGAACGCGCTGTTCGAGCCGCGCGGCGTCCCGCTCAGCTTCGAGAGGGACGTGCTGCCCATCTCGCAGAGCGCGGCGGGCGGCACGGTCACGGAGCGGCACATTCTGTTCGCGCTGGCGAACAGGCTGACGGAGAAATTCGGCCGGGGCGAGGCGCTGCTGAAATTCCTGGACGGCGGCTTCGGCGTCAGGGCGTCCGGCGGCGTCCTCGAAAAGCTGTCGGACGCGGGCGAGCCGATGTACGAGTACTACCTGCTGGGGCTGCTGAAGAGCCAGCTCGTCGAGCAGTTTTACATAGACGCGTCCGACGAGCTGCCGGGCGTCGCGGAGTTCGCCGGCGCGGCGAAGGAGTTCGGCGCGATCCCCGCGTATGCGTATTTGGGCGACGTCCGCGGCTCGGTGACGGGCGACAAGAAGGACCAGCGCTTCGAGGACGACTATCTGGACGAGCTGGTCGCGTGGCTGGCCGGCGCCGGCTTTCTGGCGGTCACGTACATGCCGACGCGCAACACGAAGGCCCAGCTCGCGCGGCTCATGGGGCTGTGCGAGCGGCACGGCCTGTTCCAGATATCGGGCGAGGACATCAACACGCCGTTCCAGCCGTTCGTGTGCGAGGCGCTGGGGGATCCCGCGTATGCGCACCTGATCGAATCGACGTGGGCGCTGATAGGGCACGAGGCCGCCTCCGAGGCGGATCCCGGCGGCGGCATGTTCTCGGCGGACGCGGTCGGGCGCGAGCCGGGGCTGGGCGCGAGGGTCAAGCGCTACGCGGCGATAGGGCGCGAGTCCTTGCGCCGCGACAGGGACAAGGACAAGGGCAAGGGCAGGGGCAAGGACTGGGATCGGCATTAATACTCAGGAAAAGGATGGTTACAGCCATGACAAGAACCAAGGCATTGCGGCTGCACGGCGCCGGGGATCTGCGCCTGGACGACTTTGATCTGCCGGACATCGCGGAGGACGAGCTCCTTGTGCGCATAGTGTCCGACAGCCTGTGCATGTCGTCCTACAAGTCCTCGTCGCAGGGCGCGGCGCACAAGCGCGTCCCCGACGACGTGGCGGAAAACCCGACCATCATCGGCCACGAGTTCTGCGGCGAGATCGTCGAGATCGGCGCGAGCCTGAAAGGCCGCTACGAGCGCGGCCAGCGCTTCGTGCTGCAGCCGGCCATGCGCGGGCGCTACGAGGCCGCCGGCTACTCGTTCCCGTACATAGGCGGGGACGCCCAGTACGGCATTGTACCCGGCTGCTACACGGAGCAGGACTGCGTGCTGCCATACGGCGGCGACGCCTGGTTTTTCGGCTCCGTCGCCGAGCCGATATCCTGCGTGATAGGCGCCGCGCACGCGAGCTACCACACCGTCGTCGGCGACTACACGCACCGCATGGGCATAAAAGAGGGCGGGAGGATGGCGATACTGGCGGGGGCCGGGCCGATGGGCCTGGCGCTCGTCGATTACATCGTCCACTGCGACAGGCGGCCCGCGCTGCTCGTCGTCACGGACATAGACGCCGCGCGGCTGGCCCGCGCCGCCGAGTTGCTCGCGCCGTCCGGCGCGGCGGAGCGCGGCGTCGAGCTCGTCTATCTCAACACCGCGGCGGGGGGCGGCCCCGTCGAGGCGCTCCGCGCGGCGTCGGGCGGCGCCGGCTACGACGACGTGTTCGTGTTCGCGCCCGTTTCGGCCGTGGTCGAGCAGGCGGACGCCGTCCTCGCGCAGGACGGCTGCCTGAACTTCTTCGCGGGGCCGTCGGACGCGGGCTTTTCGGCAAAGTTCAACTTCTACAACGTGCACTACAACGCCACGCACGTCGCGGGCACGTCCGGCGGCAACACGGACGACATGCGGGAGGCGCTGGCGCTGGCCGGCGAGGGCCGCATAAACCCGGCCCTGCTCATAACCCACGTCGGCGGCCTGGACGCGGCCCGCGCCGCCACGCTGAGGCTGCCGGAGATACCCGGCGGGAAGAAGCTGATATACACGCACATCTCGCTGCCGCTGACGGCCATCGCGGATTTTGGCAGGGCGGGCGAGGACGGGGCCGGCACCCCCGCCGGGCGGCTCTTTGCCGAGCTTGGCGAGATCACTGCGCGCAGCGGCGGGCTGTGGAGCCCCGAGGCGGAGCGGCACCTGCTGGCGAACGCGCGGCCGCTCGCGTAGGGTTTCCAGGTAGCCGTCCGGCCGTCCGTTCGCTCGCGCAGGGCCATCCGGCAACCGGCTCGGCTTGTGAGCCGGCAATTCAGCCGGCCAGCCGTCCGTTTTTGGATTCTGGGACAAGCCCAGAATGACGGGCTTTTGCGGGCCATCGGCGCAAGCGGCGCCCAGCGGCGTCGGCCATCTGGCCACACAGCCAGCCGTCCGGCCGGCCTGCCAGCCCGGCAAGCGGGCGCGCCGGCCGGCAATCCGCCAGGCCGGCGCGCAAGGAAGGGGTGAAGCCTCGGCATGTACCAGATCAGGCAGCAGAAGATAAGGGAGTACATATTCAGCAAGGGGATCGCCACCATCAAGGAGCTTCAGGCGCTGTGCCCGGAAGTGACGTTCATGACGTTGCACCGGGATCTGAACACGCTCCAGCAGTCCGGCTACATCATTAAGGTGCGCGGCGGCGCGCGGGCGGCGAGCCAGTCGCTCGACCCAAGCTTTAACTCGCGCATGCAGGAGAACCCCGCCGGCAAGGAGATCATCGCCCAAAAGGCGCTCAAGCTCATAAAGCCGGGCATCTCCGTGTTTTTTGACGCGGGGACGACCAACTTGGCGCTCATACGCGCCCTGCCCGACATCAGCATGACGATCTTCACGAGCGGCGCGAATTTCGCGGGGGAGCTCGCCCGGCTGCGCCAGCCGTCCGTGAACATATGCTGCGGCGCCCTGAACCGCGCCAACATGGCGCTGTCGGGCCAGAGCACGCTGAACTATCTGGGCGAGATCAACATAGACATCGGCTTCATCGGCGTGTCGGGCTACTCGGAGGACAGCGGCTTCGCGTGCGGCAAGGAGAGCGAGAAGCTCGTCAAGAAGCTCGTCATCGGCAGCGCGCGCACGTCCGTCATGCTCATGGACAGGTCCAAGTTCTCGAAGATCATGCCGTACACGTTCGCGGGCCTGCCGGACGTGGACTATGTCATATGCGACAAGCGGCCGCCGGACCTGTTCACGATAAACGCGCGCCAGGCCCAGACGACAGTGCTCTAGCAACTTGCGGGCGCGGGCGCGGACGGGCGCCGGCGTTTCCGCGCTTTCAACCACGGGTAGCCGCTAGCAACTTGCGGGCGCGGGCGAGCGCGGCGCGGGCGGCGCGCCCGTGAGGAACGGGGAAGCTGCGCTTTCCCGTTTCGACTTGGGTTGCGGGCGCGGCCCGCTTCAGGAAAGGGGCTTGCAGGACACATGGCGAAAGCGAGATCGAACGCGAACAAAGCGAACGGAGTGGGCGCTGCAGGCGGTGCGGGCGGGGGGCCGCAGCAGCGCCATCCGCAACAACAGCAACAGCAGCCGCAGCAACAGCAGCCGCAGCAGCGCCAGCCGCAGCGGTTCCCGTGGCTGATCAGGGACGGGAGCTTTTACAAAAAGATAGTGCTGCTGGCGCTGCCGATAGCGGGGCAGAACGTCATATCGTTCGGCGTCGGCCTGGCCGACAACCTGATGGTTTCGCACCTGGGCGAGAGCGCCATCAGCGGCATCTACGCCGTCAACCAGATCCAGAACATCCTGCACATGCTCGTCATGGGCCTCGGCGCCGCGCTCGTCATTTTGGCCGCGCAGTATTACGGCAAGGGCAACCTGGCGTCGGTCAAGACTATCTGCGCCGCGTCGGTCAAGATCGCCGTCGGCGTCGGCCTGGCCCTGTTTGTCGCCATGGCCGCGTTCGGCAGGCCGCTGCTGGGCCTGCTGTCCGACTCGCAGTCCGTCGTGGCGGAGGGGCTCGTCTACGTGGGCTGGCTCAAATGGTCGTTCGTGTTTTTCTGCCTGACCAACGTGCTGCTCGCGGCGATGCGCTGCGCCGGCTCGGTCAACATCGGCATAGCCACGTCGCTCGTCGCGTTTTTCTCCAACGTGCTGTTCAACTACATCTTCATATTCGGAAAGCTGGGCTTCCCGGAGATGGGCGTCGCCGGGGCGGCGCTCGCCACGCTGGTTTCGCGCATCGTGGAGTGCGCCATCATCGTATGCTACGTGCTGTTCAAGGACGCGAAGATCCAGCTCAGGCCGAGGGACATGCTGCGGCACGACGGCGCCCTGCTCCGCGACTACTTCCGCTATGGGCTGCCGGTCATATTCGGCGACATATTCTGGGGCTTTGGCGGGGCGGCGCAAGCGGCGATCATCGGCAGGCTCGGCGAGTCCGTCATAGCCGCCAGCTCGATTGTCGGCAACTTGGGGCAGATGTTCTCGGTGTTCGTGTACGGCATGGCCACGGCGGGCTCGCTCGTCGTGGGGCAGGCCATCGGGGTCAACGACTTCGAGCGCGCGAAGCGCTCCACGAAGACGCTGCAGCTCGTGTACGTCTGCGTCGGGCTCGCGTCGGCCTCGGTCATGTTCGCGCTGCGCGGGGCCGTGCTGTCGATCCCGCTGTTCGGCGCGCTGGAGGCCGAGACGATGGGCTATGCGCGGCAGTTCATCACGGTGCTGTGCTTCATGCTGATCGGGACGTCGTACCAGATGTCGTCGCTCCAGATCGTGCGCGCGGGCGGCGCGACGCATTTCGTGCTCATGAACGACCTCATTTTCGTGTGGCTCGTCATAATCCCGATGGCGCTGCTCGCCCACTACGCCTTCGGCGCGCCGCCGTGGGTCGTGTTCCTGTGCCTCAAGAGCGACCAGGTGCTCAAGTGCAGCGTGGCCGCCGTGAA
>JAISFK010000126.1 GCA_031263625.1 Clostridiales bacterium | reverse complement strand
AAGTTTTGGCCCGCGTTTTGCGGCAATGGCTTGCCCATTGCCGCAGCGCGCCAAAACAACCTTTCAATGCGGCAGGCATTTGCGTTGCCATAAATTGGTAATCGCCCGCGCACAGTTCGAAATATTTTTGGCCTCTTTTGATTTTCAAATACAAAAGCAGGTAATTGCTGATATAGTAAAAATTCGCAGGATTTTACTCAAAAAAATATTCAGCAAAGACATGAATTGCAGGAGAATGCTGGAAACGCTGTTATAAAAGATAAGGAGTGATAGATATTTGCAATGGCAACAATATGAAAACCCAAAAATGCTGAATCTTGTACGGGCCAATAGGCAACGTAGACAGGCCACTCGCCTCCACATGTTTTGTTTTGTAGTGTGCCGGGTTCTCGCTGATATTTCACAACTATATTGGTGCGTATTAGCGCGAATAGTTCCATGTCGTTTTGTGTCTTTCGCAGAAAGGGAGTGGTCATAAAAATGAGGATGATATTGCCAACTAAGAAGCCGCCAATTACGGCCTATTCGCATCTGGCGAGCCTGTTTTCGATTTTCTGGACGGACAGAGCGCGAGTGTTGCCGTGGATTTGCGATCACTTTTTGCTGACGGGTTTCTACCTGTCTGGCAGATGGGTGAAACTGTTCAACGGGCCGTCGTTTTCCTCGAATTATCTCGACACGCCGTATACGAGGAATATCGAATTGGACAGGAGAATTTCGTCACCCTGCATGGAGCGATTTTCGGAGTTCGTGGAACTGTGCCTGCAAAATAGGTGCTACGTCTTTGCGTGCCTTGACAACTATTATTTGCCCTGCAGCCCCTATTATCTCAAAGAACACTATATCCACCAGTCTTTTATCTATGGATTTGACAGCGATGAAAAGACCGTGCATATCGCCGACTATTATAGCCAAAAATATGCGCGCGCCGAGATCAGCTACTCTGACTTGAACCGAGGATATTCAGAAATCGGCCTTGACGACGATTCTCCGGCGCATTATCGTGACATCGCGCTGTGCCAGTTCGTACCCGATGCGGAATATCAGCCCAATCTCAATTTGCTGAGAGATACTTTGGCAAAGTATTTACGCGGAAAGGATGGAAATCAAGAAACAGAACTCTCTATTGTTTACGGAGTGGAGTGCTATCGCGCAATGGCAGAGGACGCGGCAAACGATGGCAGGGTGGACATTCGCGCGTATCAAATGCTATACGATCACAAGGTTCTGATGAGGCACCGGCTGGAGTATTTTCGGGAACAGATTGGGCGCTGGGGGAAAATTGATCTTGCCGGAAAAAACGAGCGGCTGATAGAAGAAGCGTTTCTGCTACGCAATCTTGTGATAAAATACCTGCTCAGCAAACATGAGCGGCTGTTGCGGGAGATATCGGAGCGATGCCTGAGCCTGATGGAGGCAGACAGGCAGTTCACGGAAGCGTTTCTGGAGTTTGTCCATTCAGAACTCAATGTCAGCCAGCCTTAAATTCCCGTATCCGAAGCCAGCCCGCTTCCACGAACTGGGACAGCGTCTTCTGCGTGGCCCCGAATGTGAGAAACTCGTCCGGGCGCAAGCCGAACGGCTCATAGGCGCGCGCAAATTCCGGCATGGCGCGCAGCCGCGTCAGGACATCCGCCGGGATCTCGTCCGCCGCGCGCTCGGCGCAGGGCTCCAGCGTCTTTTGAAGCTCGGCGGCGATGGACGGCGATACGGACATGGACATGTCCGCGCCAGCCAGCGCAATCGCGTGATAGGCGCCGCGCATCCCGGCAGGCATCAGCTTGGACTTGAACCCCGCCCGCCGCACTGTCCGATAGGCGTTTTTGATCGCCGCCGTCCCAGCCCACAGGATGTCTTCCGGCTCCACAGGCGCCCGCTGATCCAGCGCCACATCCCGCAGATAGTCATCCAGCCGGCCCACCATGAGAACGGAGAACGCCGCCGCCGGGGCGATGCCGTCCCGCTCCGCCCGCAGCGCGCCTCTATGCTGCCGCGCCGCGACGGCCACTGCCTGCGCCGCGGTAAAGCTCACCGTGCCGACGGTGGCAATCCCCTTCGCCGCGCACGCCTCCATCACGTCCAGCCCCGCCGCCGTCGCCGGCAGCTTCACCGCGATGTTGGGCGCCCACGCGCGCAGCCGCAGCGCCATGTCCAGCATGCCTTCCCTGTCCCCGGCCAGCGCGGGCGCAACCTGCGCGCACACAAAGCCCTGCGCGCCTTTTGTGCGCTCGTATGCCGGCATCAGCAGCGCCGCAAGGCATACCGTCACGCGGCGAATGATCTCCTCGGCGCGCACGTCCCCGCTCAGGGCGTCCACGCCGTCCAGATGCGGGCGCCAAAAATCCGGATCGCCGTAAAGCGAGCGGCTAATCAGCAACGGGTTGGTCGTGACGCCCGTGGCGCCGTTCTCCAGTGCCCCAGCCACTTCGGCGGCCACCGCGCTGTCGCACCACCAATGGCTCTCTGTGGAAGCGAGCCATTTCAAATACAGGTTTTCCGGCATAATCCCTCCCGCTATTCGCCCATTTTTTTCGCCCCTGCCCGCCTGCCTGGCTGCCTGGCTGCCTGGCTGGCGTCAGGGCAGCAAAACCACTTTCAGCAACCCTTTTTCCCTCGCGCGGAGCCTGTCGAACCACTGCTGCCCTTCGGCGAGCGGGGCCGTGGCGCTGATGCAGTCCGAGACGTCCAGGCGGCCCGAGGCCATCAGGTCGATGGCGGTTTCGTATTCCGTCGCGCAGCCGTAAGATCCAGCGATCCGAATCTCGTTCATCACGACGGTCTGCAAAGGAAACTCCAGCTTCGGCGAAACATTGCCCAGCACCGTAAGCCCGCCGCCCTTGCGCAAAGACGCGAGCGCGCCGTTGAACGTCTCGTTGACGCCCACCGCCTCAAAAGCGAGGTCCACGCCATTCCCGCCCGTCAGCGCCCGAAGCTCCTTGACGGCGTCGAGCCGATTGGCCGGAATGCAGCGATCCGCGCCCGACTTTTCTGCGATTTCCAGCTTGGCCTCATCGACGTCCACGATGTAGACCCGCCCGCAACCGGAGCGTTTTAACGCCTTCAGCAGCATCAGGCCGATGGCCCCCGCGCCAAATACCGCCGCCGTGTCGTTCAGGCGCACCGCCGTCGCGTTGACCGCGTGCAGCGCGATGGACGCCGGCTCGATGAGCGCGGCCTGTTCAAAGGAAACGCTCGCGGGGATTCGGTACGCGATGCGCTCCGGAACCGCGATATACTCGCACATGGCCCCTTCTTGGCGGTAGTCGTCGCAGGAAACGCCGAAAGTGCGGCCCTCGCGGCACAAATTGAAGCGCCCGCTCCGGCAGTAGGCGCATTCCCCGCAGTAAAGCACGGAATTGAACACAACCCTGTCGCCGGGGGCAAACTTCGCCGCGGCGCCGCCAACAGCCTCCACCACGCCGGACGCCTCGTGCCCGATGATCAGGGGCGGCTTGCGGCGGCCGGAGCGCCCGTCGTAGCCGTGCACGTCGCTGCCGCATATCGCCACCGCCTTGACGCGGATCAGAACGTCCCGCGCCCCAGGGATCGGTTTTTCGATCTCCCTGTAGCAGAATTGGCCGTATTGTTCCAAAATCAGCGCTTTCATCGCGCGCATCCCTCCCCCGCCAGCTTTCGCCGGCCACACCGGCTCTCGCCAGCTTCTTCAGATGCCGCCGGCCCCGACAAGCTCCCGTCAGCCTTTGAACAGATTGCAGGGGCGGCCGGAAACCCCGGGCCTGACGCTGAAAAGCCCGCCCGCGCCGGGGTATTGCGAAACATCCGTCCCTACGCGCGCCGTCGTGACAAACAGCTCGCCATAATCCTTGCAGCCAAACGCGCAGGAAGACACGTTCAGCGCCGGGATTTCAATCGTTTCCAAAAGCTCGCCCGTGGCGGGGTTCCAGCGCGAAACCGCATGGCCGCCCCAAAGGGCCACCCACAGCATGCCCTCCGCGTCCACGCACATGCCGTCCGGCATCCCCATCGATTCCGGAACCGACGCGGCTATCCGCGGGCTGCCGATCGCGCCGGTTTCAGCGTCAAACGCATACGCGGCCACCGTTCGGGTTGGCGTGTCGATGTAGTACAATGTTTTGTCGTCCGGGCTCCAGTCGATCCCATTGGATAGGATCACGCCTTTGGCCTTGCGCGTCACAGTCAAATCCGCATCCAGGCAGTAAAGCGCGCCCTCGGGCCTGTAGGCGCCGTAACCGCTGTCCAAATCCCTGGACATCGTGCCCGCCCAGAAGCGGCCCTTTGAATCGCATTTGCCGTCGTTCATGCGGTTGTTCGGCTTGTCCCTTTCCGGCGCGGCAATCTCCCGCAGCGCCCCGTCCGGCTCGTCGATGAAGCAAAAGCCGTTTTGCAGGGCGGCGACAAATCCCCCGCTTTCCCTGAGTGCAACGGAACCGACGCTTTGATTCACGGCAATGCTCGCCACGCTGCCGTCCGCCAGGCGGTATGCGTGGATCTTGCCGCCGAGGATGTCAATCCAGCAGAGCCGATCGGCCGATGCGTCGTATACAGGGCCCTCGCCGATGGCGCAGCCTAAATTCACGATTAGCGACACTCGCTCCATAAAACGCTCCTTTCACGGAATAAACCCGCCCGTAACGTGCAACTCCGTTCCCGTCACCATGGACGACTGGTCCGAGAGCAAATACAGGATGCCGGGAACATGGTCCTCCACCGTCAAAAGCCTGCCCATCGGGACGCTCGCTGCGGCGGCTTCTTCGAGCCATCGGAGATCCCTGCCCTGCTCGGCGCGCAGAGCCAGCTCTCCCTGCGTCCCCACCCACCCCATGGTGATCCAGTTGGCGCGGATGCGGCAGGGGGCATAGTTTTTCGCGATGTGCCGCACCAGCGTCAAAAGCGCGCCTTTCGAGCAGGCGTACACCGCCCTGTCCTCCGATCCGCCGTAAGCGTGCGCGGAGCCGACAAATACCAGCGAGCCCCCGCCGCTCTCGCGCATCGCGGCCACGGCGCGCTGTGCGCAAAAAAACGGAGCCTTCATGTTTATGGCGAACACGTCGTCGTACATTTTTTCCGACGCGTCCTCCAGCGTCGCCGCCGGCAGTATGCCCGCGTAGTTGACAAACCCGTCCAGCCTGCCGAAGCGGGCGACGGTCTGCTCAATCAGGTTACGGCAGTCGGCGGCCTTTGCCAGATCCGTCCTGACAAACAGCCCCTTGCGCCCGCAGTCGCGCTCAATGCGCGCGATAAGCTCTCGGGCGCTTTCCTCGTCCCGCCCGCCAATCGCCACATTGGCGCCCTGTTTAGCGCTTTCCAGCGCGACCCCGTAGCCCACGCCTTTTGTGCCGCCGGACACCGCGATGATCTTTCCCTCTAAAATGCCGCTCATCGGCCCCCTCCAATCTCCGGCGCGCGCGCGCCGGCCTTTTTTTGCGAGCGCCCGGCCCTTTTTGCGCGCATCCGTCCCTTTTCCTCCTGCTGCGCGGCGGCGCAGGCGCCTGCGTTTGGCGCCGTCGGGCGCGCGCGTCAGCTGTCGATCGCTGCCTCATCCCACAGGCGCCGAACCGTGCGCGCCGCTTCGGCAATGCCCTCTATGCCTTGAAAACTCGCTTCCTCAATGCAAAGCCACTTGTCAAACCCGCCGCGCTTCAAATATTGGAAGATGGCGCGCAGCGGGACGGCGCCCGTCCCAATCGCCACCGGCGAAAACACCCCGTACTCTTTCATATCCGACACGTGAATTGTTTCCACCTTTGGCAGCACCTTTTCCAGAATCGGGAGGGGATCCTGCCCATATGCAACTATATTCCCCGTGTCAAAATTGATCCCTGCGGAAGTGTCCCAAATGCCATCGGCGATCTCCAGAAAAATATCCGGCGGATAGCTGAAATCAGCATACCGCCATGCGCCCGGCTTCGAGTGATCCTCATAGAGCAGCTGAACGCCGTAATGATCCGCCACGTTAGACGCATTGCGAATGTTTTCAATGGCCCACCGAATGCCGTCCCGCACGGTTGTCTCCGGGTGCGCCTGGCCCGCCAAAACGCGGAGATATCGGATGTTCAGCTCGGAGCAAAGCGCGATGTCCCGCGCAAAATATGCCATTTCGCGCTCGCGCTGGCGCTTTTGGGGATGGGTGAAATCCGGATAGGCCGTCGCCATGACGACTTGCGCGCCGCCCTTCTCCAGCGCGTCCTTCACGCCGTCCAGATAGGCCGGGGCGTGGCTGGTCAAAAAGGACATGCTGATGTCGATCCCGTCCAGCCCGCACGCCTTTGCGGCCCCGCACCAATCGGCAAGCGACATCCGGCCATCCGACAGCGCCGGAAACAGCGACACCGGCAAACAGCTGACTTTCATTTTTGCCTCCAAATCCGCTCGTGGCTTATGTTTGCAGTATATATATTATATATAATGTAGCACACTTTTTGAGCGGCATGCAACTGTAAATCTCTCCGCGACAATGATAATTGTACAATTTTAGACAATTTTAGGCGAACGCGCTTTACCTAAATTTTACATTCAGCGCTCTTGCATTTGCTCCGCTCGGCGATATAATGGGCATATGCGCGCAATAATTTGTTTAGGGGGCCATGCTAATTTTGAGCGGCAAAAACGCCATAAACGCAATAGTTGATCTGGACGGAACCATTTATCGCGGAGATCGCCTGCTGGACTACGCAAAGCCTTTTTTTGGGGCGCTGGAGCAAAACGGCATTGGCTACAAGCTGTTCACAAACTGCTCAAGGCGCACGCCGGCGGAGCTGGCCGCGGATTTGCGCGGCATGGGACTGGACGCGCGGGAGAGCGACATCGTCACGACGGGCTGCATCGCGCGAAGCTATATTCGCGGCGCGGGCGAGAGCGCCATGAAAGCCGCGGCCGGAAGCGCCATGGGAACAGCGCGCGGCAGCGCCATGGAAGCAACGGCCGAAAGCGCCATGGAAGCAGCGGGCGGCGCGGGCGGCGCGGCCGCCTGGGAAACGGCGCGCGCCAAAATAGGCGGCAGGGCGCTCGTCTACGCAATCGGCAGCGACTCGTTCAAGCGGCGCATAAAAGCGGACAACGCCGAATTAGCCGAAAATCCGGGCCTTGTGGCCGACTACGCCGTCGTGGGGTTCTGCACGGATTTCACATACGGCGACCTTTCCCGCGCCATGTGGCACATCGACGGCGGCGCGCGGTTCATTGCGACGAACCTGGACGAAACCATCCCATTCGGGCGCGGCGCCGTGCCGCACACGGGCGCCATATGCGCCTTCTTGGAGCGCGCGTCCGGGCAAAAGCCCATAAACCTCGGCAAGCCGTCCAGACTGGCGGGAGAGTATTTTCGCGGCGTGTTCGGCCAGAAGCGCGTCTTCGTCGTCGGGGACAGAATAGACACCGACATGCTTTTCGCGGAGAACAATGGCTTCGCGGGCTGCCTGGTCCTGACGGGAATCGCGACGAGGCGGGACGCCGAGAGCTTGGAGCGGCGCAGCTTTGACATATTCGCGGATCTGCGCGGGCTGAGCGAGTTTCTTGCGCGGCATAGCGAGGGCTAAGGCGCATGCATTGCAGAGATCTCATGCGCATTGATTGAATTGAAAGGAGCGCGAAAATGGAAAACGCCGAAAAATTTACCACGCTGATAAAGAACGGGCAGTGGTACAAGGGCAACACGCACACGCACAGCCTCATATCCGACGGGAGATGCTCATACGACGAGGTGATCGGATTCTATAAGGGCCGGGGCTACAATTTTCTGGCCATGACGGAGCATGAGATCTACACCGCGCACGAGGGCTTCGACGCCGGCGGCTTTATCGTGATTCCGGGCATGGAAACCGCCCCCGTCTCGCAGGAAGAGGGTTACAACATTAGCGGCATGTACCACGGCCTGCTGCTCCTTGCCAAAAAGGAGCGGGCCGGGCTGAAGTACGCAAACATGCAGAAAGCGGGCCCCCTGGAGTGGACCGGCCAGCGCGGCTTCCAGGCTTCCATCGACAGCCTGTCGTCGGACGGCGACAATCTCGTGATAATGCACTGCCCGCGCTGGAATCAGATGACGCCCGACGATCTGCTCCCATATTCCGGCTACTGCGCGATAGAGATTTACAACCATGTGTGCCAGGAAATGGGGATGCAGGGAAACGCGGAAGCGCACTGGGATCTGCTGATAAGGAGCGGGCGAAGCGTCTGGGGGATTGCCAGCGACGACCTGCACGCCAACAACGACCCGCGCTTCATCGGCGGCGGGTGGATTATGGCGAAGGCGACGGGCTTGAGCATAGGCGAAATCGCGGCCGCGATAGAGCGCGGCAGCTTCTATTCGACGCAGGGGCCGCTGATCTACGACTGTTTCATTCGCGAGGACACGATACATTTGGAGTGCTCGCCGGTCGAAAAGGCGTACATCACGTTCTTCGGGGATTTCGGGGACTTCGGAGGCTCTGGCGGCAAGAGGGCCGCGTTTTTTTCGGGCGCGACCTGCTGGGGGGGCAAGGGCGGCGATTTTGCCATAGGCGCGGGCGGCGGCAGTGGCGATGGCGGCGACGGCGCAAATGGCGCTGACGACGCCAATAGCGCCGCTTGCGTCTACACGCTGGACAAAAGGCTTGGCAAAATAATGCAGGGCCTGAAGCTCGACGGAACCTACGCCGTTCGGATCACGCTTGAAGACGGGCGAAAAAACCTCGCGTGGGCAAACCCGATCTTCGTCCGCAAATAGCGCATCATATACTGACGAGCATTTGAATTTTCCATTAACGCGAGTCAGTAATACTCGTTTCCTATGTCCGACCGCAAATTGCGGTCGGTATTTCCAATCGCTCACGAGTATAAATTCGCCAGTTCCAGAATCGCGGCCGCGCATATTTCCGCGTGCCGCATCATGTCGGCCACGACGCAGCACTCGTTTGCCTGGTGCGTGCCGCCCTTGCGCTGCAGGCTCGCGGGGAGCGACGAGCCGCCCGGCAGCCCGCCTGGGCCGAACGCCACGCCATTGTTGCGCAGCACGCGCGCGTATGTGGCGCCGCCCATGCCGTAAAGCCCCGCTTTCTCGCCGGTGACGCTCTCGTAGGCCCGGCTCAGCGCGAGAACGAGCGGCGAGTCCGGCTTCACGTACAGCGGCGCCCTGTGCGAGAGCGGCGAAACCGAGAGCCCGTATTCGTCGGCGCTGCGGCGCGCCGCCGCCTCTATGGCCTCGCGCCCGCGCGTGACGGGATAGCGCGCGTCAACGTGGAGGCGGGCAGACGACGCGTCAACGCGAAGAAAGCTCATGTTGGCCGTCAGCGGCCCGGAAACCTCGTCGGACATTTTGATCCCGAGCGACGCGCCGTCCGTTTCAAAGCCTACCCGCTGCCGCGCGAAGCGCAGGAAGCGCCCTCGCGGGCCGCCGTCCGCCATGTACAGCGGCTCCAGAATTTGCAGCATGCGCGCGATGGCGTTGTCGCCCTGCTCCGGCGCCGAGCCGAACGCGGACTTGCCGCCCCTGAATACATGGGCAACGCCGCTGCCGCGCTGTTCTAGCCTGCCCCCCAGGGCCTCGGCGCGCTCCGCGAAGGCGCTGGCGCTAAAACCGGCGGGCAGGAAATCGGCGCCCGGCGAGAGATCGACGAGCGCGGCGCAGGCGTCCGGCACCATATTCAGCGCCGAACCGCCCTCCACGGACAAGACGGGCGATCGGCCAGACGGCGCCGCTTCAAGCGCGCAACCGGGCGGCGCAATGTCGGGCGAGC
>JAISFK010000030.1 GCA_031263625.1 Clostridiales bacterium | reverse complement strand
ACGGCCCCCGCGAAGGCGATCCACCCCCAGCGGACGATGTACCCCGCGTCCGCGCCGGAGACGTCCGGCAGGGCCTCGATGACCTTGCGTATGATGAAATAGATGGACAGGTGCGGCACAAAGCTGAGCACCGCCGCCAACGCGGACAGCGCGAGAGAGCCGACGACGAGCGCCTTCTTCGTCATGGCGATCTCAAGGAGCCTCGCGAACCCCGTCTTGGGCGCCGCAGGTTTTCTCTGCGATTTTTGCTCCGATCTTTGCTTGGAATACACGCTCCTTATACGATCCCAGCTTTGGCGAAATGCTTTTTCAGCATTGCCAGCCAATACAGCCGATGCTCCGCGATCAGCAATGCCTTCCCGGCGTTTTTCAGCTTTAGCATCAAGCGGGCGAGCTCCTTGCAGGCGCTCCAGTCCAGATTGGCCGACGGCTCGTCGAAGCCGGCGCTGCCAGCCTGTCAGCCTGTTAGCAATAGGTAATTCTCGGGCAAAAAAGAAAGCCGCCGACAGGCCCTGCGCATAACAGTATATACTTCAGTAATACTCGTTTCCTCTGTCCGACCGCAAATTGCGGTCGAAATTCCCAATCGAATACGAGTATAGCACAGCGTCCCGCCGCGGCGTTATCGTATTCAGACGCAGATTTTTAATTTTGGACAGAAACTTTTCGGTATTCGGAAGGGGCCAGTCCCGTGGCGGTCTTGAACGCCGCCGAGAACCGCGCGTGGCTGTCGTACCCCACCTTCGCGGCGATTTCGGCGATTGGCGCGTCCGTCTCGCGGAGCAGCGCGGACGCGGTTTGCAAGCGATATTCGCGCATGTAGGCGTGGATCGGCGTCCCGAACAACGACTTAAAGCAGCTTTTCATAGCCGTCAAGGGAATATTGAAACGCCGTGAAAGCTCGTCTAGCGTAAACTGCCTGTCCAAATGCGCCGTCATATAGTCGCGCATGGCCTTCACCGCCTTTACCCTCGTCCTGTAAAAATACTTTCGCCCGCTCTCGTCGTCAGGCCCGATAGCGCTCAAAAACAGAAGAAGCTCGATCAATTTCAGCCTGATATAGCTCTCCCTCAGCGCGTCCGGCGCGTTATAAAGCTCGGAGAATATATGCGAGACAGCCTCTGAGCTGCGCATTAGAAAATAAGGATGTTTGCCCAGCAAGCGTTCTTTTATCCCCTGGACGTCGATGCTTACTGTGCCGAGCAGCGCAGAAAGCTCGCCGACGATTTTTGCCGCGAATGGTATATCGACGACGACGGAAATACCGTGGTAATGCGCCAGAGGGTAAGTCGAGGACTTTGCCGGCGTGGGCAATGTGCTGACCGCCATATCGCCCTCGCCGATGTATCCGCATTCGCCCCAGGGGAACTCGCATTCAAAACGCCCTTCGCGGCAGTGGTTGATGACAAGCATGTTCGCGCTAGGCGGGACGAATGGGCTTTCATGTTCAGCGATGCGGGACAAATGCAGATCGTTGTACATAAGCTGAACGCCCGGCAAAGCGTCATACGCCGTGATAATCCCATTGCCCGTCTCGTTTTCAAGCTGAAATACCGCGCACGGCCCGTTTTTGGCGAGGAGCCTGGCGTCCGGTCCCAGAAAATCCGTCATCGCGCCGCCAGCCGAGCCGCGCGTTGCCTGCTGACGATCGCTCGGCTTCCTCGCGTCGCCAGGTTTCTCCGCGCCATGCGGTATCCCCCAGGAACGCCCGAAACGGATAAGCCCGGCAACCCTGCCGTCTTTGCACAGCTTATGGACGCGGCGCTCCGAGAGTCCCCATTTTTCCGCCGCCTCGCGGACTGACATGTATTCAAGCACTGGCATGGCCTCCTTTGCAGGATGGCATATGTTGGGGCGAGGATGCCAAGGGCGAGGGCGCGAAGACGCGGGGCGCGATGGCGCTAAATGACGCGAACCTGGCACATTTTCATGGCTTCCAGCGCGTTTTTGTGGCTTTGCGGCGTCACGCCGGCGCAACAGGAGCTGTCCACCGTCACCGGCGTTTCGGGAAGCGCCGCTTTCAGTATCAGCGCGTTGGATATGACGCAAATGTCGGTGCACAGGCCGACGACGACGATCTCCTCCGCGCCCGCGCAGTGCTCCGCGATGTGCCTCGCAAGCTCTATCGAGCCAAACGAGGGCTTGTCAAAAATCATATCCTGCGCGGTGTCAAGCTCCGAGGTTATCTGCCAGCCGTGCGCGCCCTTTATGCAATGCGCGACGGGCAAGTTCCTGCCTTCCTGCGTCTGCAGGTAGTCCTCGCCGTGCGTGTCCCGCGTAAAAATTACCGGGAATCCGTTTTTGCGGTATTCGCCAATTTTGTCGCGAACCGCGCCTACGACGAGCGGCGCCTCATTGGTGCCGAGCGCCCCGTCAATAAAGTCGTTCTGCATATCGACCACGACCAGAATTTTCATAAGCCCCTCCCCCATCGCCGCCGCGCCAGCCGCAAGCGCCAAAGCCATTGCTCTGCCTTCGTTGCGCTTGCTTACGCCGGCCAGGCGCCAAAAACCATGAGCAGCGCCGGAATGAACGCCGCAAAAACGCCTTCCAGCATGGAGAGCGCGGGGAAAATCCTGCCCAGCGCCTTTATGCCGCAGGACAGCTCCAGAAAGCCCTCCAGCCAGAGCACGGCCCACGCCGCCCAAAGGCAGCCGAGCGGAACGGCGCCGCTTGAAAAGCACACTGCGGCGCTTGTCACCGCAAAAACGACGACACACGCCGAATACCAGCCAAAGGCGCGAAGATCCAGCTTCAACAGATAGTTTGCGGCGATAAAGACATACGTAAAGCCGAACAAAAAGCCCGCCGCAATGTTGTTGTACGCGAGCGTGTCGGCAAAATCCGCCTTGCCAAGCGATATAAAGTTCCCGCCCACAAGGACAAGCCCCGTCACCGCGTTGATAAACGCCGTTGACTTTCCGTCCATCTTTATGATGGC
>JAISFK010000008.1 GCA_031263625.1 Clostridiales bacterium | reverse complement strand
TTCTAGTGATATCGAGCAACTCGGTCCAGAACACCTGATAGGGAATGACGGAAACGTATTTAAGGCGCCAATAATTGGATGCGGCGCAAGACACGATATACCGCTGTCCGGAAAGGCTGACGTCCACGCGGCCCCTGGCGTCGGGCAGGCTATTGTAATCCAAATCCAGCGCGACATCCTCGTCGTCAAAGTTGCTCAGGGCCATGCCCATGTCGTCCATCACCATCAGCGACGCGCCCTTCAAATTGTTCATTCCAGCGAACGGCGCGAATAGGCTGGTTTTTTTGAAGCGGATCACCGTTGAAAGGTTTTGCGCCACCGCGGTCAGGTTCTGCGGGAACCGGCCGGCGTACAGGATCGAGGCGGGATCGCCCCCCAGCTGGACAAAATGCCTGCCGCTGTCCCGCGAAATCAGCGCCATCCACGCCTCGTAGCCTATCAGCTCGGGATATTCGGAGGTTATGTAATAGTCGTAGGAGCGCATCGAGCTGTTCGCGCCAATGATCAGGTCGGAATTTTGCATGTAGATGAAAAACTCGTCGAACCTGTTGGCCGCCTCGGCCCAGATTCGCAAGTCCTTCATCGCGAGCGGTATTTCCAGCAGCTGCGCGGGGGACAGCTCTTGCTTTATCTTGGAGAGCGCGATAATCCTGCTGTTTATATTGATGGAATTCGAAAAGCGCTCTATGTCCAAAATGGTGCTGTCGATGGTGGACTCTATCTGCCGCAGGGCCACGTCATGGGACCGCATTGCCGAGTCCCTGACCACGCGAAGGACAAGGAGGAAGGAGGCGCCCATGACCGCCAGCATCAGCGCGACAAGCACGGCGTAGGATAAGACCCACAGCGTCAATACCCTGCGTTTGCGCCGTTTGCGCTCCGCGCGCCTCCTGAACGCCATCGTCGCCTCCTCAAAACTCCCCCAAAGCTCCACCAAATTCCCCCCAGCTCCCCAAAAAACTTCGGTATGACTCGCTATTACTCGCTATTGCTCGCTATTACACGCTTTTTTGCGGCGCGGCTAACTCATGTAGCGGTCATAGCCGGCCTGCTGGATTTCAATGGCCCGCTGAATGCCCATGCTGTTCAGCATGTCCACAAAAGCCTCGTAGTTGGACACGGGCTCCACTCCCATTATGAACTTCAGCAGCATTTCGTCAACATAGGGCTTGATGTCCGTCCAAAGCGTGGCGTACTCGTCGCTCTCCTCGGGTGTCATGGCGAATTTGGGAATCAGATGGGCGCCGCCGTTGTGATCGGCCCACACGGTGAGGGCCTCGACCTGGGGCGGCATCACGTAAATCTGCGGGAAATAGCGCACATCCATGGGATACGGCCCCTCGTATGCGGAGTGGGTGTATTTCGCCAGCGCATACGAAATGGACAGCCCCTCGTCATTCTTCAGGATCAAATCGGTATAGACAGGCTCCCCGTTCACCAATGTGTAGCTTTCGCCCTCGGTGCCGAAATTATAGAACAGGTTCCCTTCGGTGGAGAAAGCGTAGTCCAGAAAGCGCATGGCCAGTTCCTTGTGCTCGCTGTTCGCGCTGATGGCCACGCTGTTGGCGCCGGAGAACGGGAGATCCTGCTGGCCAAACTCCGCTTTGGTTCCGCGCACCAGCGAGGGGTTGCGAACGGGGATCAGGGAAAAGCTCGGGTCTTCCTCGGCCTTGGCCGTCAGGTAGCGCCCCAGGGTGCTGCCATTGAAGCCCACGGTGGCGCCCGCCTTGTCGTTCAGCACAATGGCGTCCACCGCCTTGCCGTCGATGGAGGGCAGGTTCGGCTCGATCAGCCCTTCGGCGTACCACTTGCCGTACTCCTCCAGAAACTCCTTGTAGCCGGGCTCCAGTGCGCCAAACTTGATGGTGCCGCCGTCCAGGAAAAAGTCATTCTTTACCCCATAGGCGCCAATGAAGATGCCATTTGCGTCGTGGATCTTGCCGGTGTAGCAAAGCGGCGCCTCGGCGCCCTTTTCGTCCCGGAATTTAACCAGCATCTCGTGCCAGTCGTCCATTGTCTCGGGAGCGGGGATGTCCAGCTCCTCCAGCCAGTCGCCGCGAACCATGGGCCCGTAGAACACCGTCAGGATGGGGTCCAGCTTGAGGTTGGGGAAGATATAGAGGCGGCCGCCGCCTGTCCGGACCATGCGGTCCACATCCGCGTCCTCGTCCAGCAGCTTCTGGAAATTGGGGGCGTGCTCCATCAGCTCTCCCAGATCGGCAATGAAACCATCGTCTATCATCTTGTCCGGCCCGCCGGAAATTGTGGACCAGTTGATGGGGCCGCCGGCGTTGATCATGTCCGGAAGGTCGTCGGAGGCCAGCATCAGGTTGAACATGTCCAGCTCCTGCCCCAGCGGCGGGTGCTCGTACTGGATTTTGATGCCGGTCCGCTTGTATTCTTCCTCGGTGAAAGGCAGCTCGTTTACCGACTCGGCGACAGCCGCGACGCCGGAGTTGAGAATCACCCAGTAGCGCAGCGTCACGTCGGTGTCCGCAGGATAGGCGAATTCGGCGGTTGCGGCGGCGGCGTCGCCCTCCGGCGCGGCCTGGCCGGCGGGGGCGCCGGATGCCGCGGACGAGCTGGACGCGCCGGGTTCAGCTGCGGCGGCCTGGCTGGCGGTTGCGCTGGTTGCGCTGGCTGCGCCGGATTCCGTCGCCGTCGCCGGCGGGCTGCCGGAACAGGCCGCCAGCATGCAAGCGGCCAGCAGCGCCGCCATAATTGCGGTGCAGGTGCGTTTGGCATTCATTCTTGCTTAGTCCTCCTTGTTAATAGTGTTAATAATGGTGCCGTGTGGTGCCGTAGTGCCATAGTGCCGTATTGCCGCGTTCCATGGTGCCGTGGTGCGTATTTCCGTGGTGCGTATTGCCGTGTCCCATGATGCCGTGTGGTGCCGTATTGCCGCGTTCCATGGCGCCGCGCGCTCTATTCCTTAACCGACCCAACCAATACGCCTTTTACAAAGTACTTTTGCAGAAAGGGGTAAAGGCACAGTATGGGCAGGGTAGCGATTACAATGGTGGCGTACTTGATGGTTTCCGTGACGGACTCCACGTCGGACGGGGGAGTGCCGATGGTCAGGAGGTTGGTGTCGTTGGATATCAGTATCTCCCGCAAAATCAGCTGCAACGGATACATTGACCGATCCCGCAGGAAGATGGCGGCGTTGAACCACGAATTCCACCGGTCCACCGCATAGTACAGCGCCAGCACCGCGAGGGTGGGTTTCACCAAGGGGAGGCACACGCGCGTCAGCAGCGTGAACTGGTTGCCGCCGTCTATCTCCATGGCCTCTTCCAGGCTTTGGGGAACGCCCTGAAACCCGGTTCGCATGATGAGCATGTTGAAAGTGCTGACCGCTCCGGGAAGTATCACCGCCCAATAGGCGTTGTCAAGCCCCAGGGAGCGGACCGTGAGGTAAAACGGGATAAGACCGCCGCTGAAAAACATTGTGAAAAGGATCATCAGCATGACCGGCTTTTTCCATTTAAGGCCGCGCCTGGACAAAAAGAAGCCGCCCATGACCGTCAGCGCCATGTTGATGGCGACGCCGGCCGCGACAATCAGCAGCGTGTTGGCGTAGCCGCGAAGTATCATCGGGTATTGTATGACCCGCTCGTAAGACGCCAAAGTAAAGCCCAGCGGCGCGAACAGCGGCCCGCTGTGCGCCATGAGCCGGTTGGACTCGCTGAGCGACGCAAAAATCACGTAGAGCATGGGATAAAGGCAGACAAATATCATGAACAGCGCAAAAAATGTGTTGAGAAGCGTGAACACGCGGTCGCCGAGAGAACGTTTGATGCGATTGTTTTTATACACAGGGCCCTCCTTTTACCAAAGCGCCACCTCGCCGGCCTTTTTCGAGACATAGTTCGTGCCTATTAGGAAAAACAGGTTAATCACCGAGTTGAACAGCCCCACGGCGGAAGCGAAACTCCAGCTCCTGTCTATCAGCCCGCGGCGGTACACGTAAGACGATATCACCTCGCCAGCCTCGGTGGTGATAGGATTCACGAGCAGAATGGTTTTTTCATACCCCACGCTGAGCACGCTGCCCATGCGCAAAATGAGCAGCGTCAATATGATGGGAACCAATGCGGGAAGAGTCACATGCAGCATCTGGCGGAAGCGCCCGGCGCCGTCAACGACAGCCGCCTCATACAGCTGTGGGTCGATGTTGGATATTGCCGACAGGTAGACAATGGATCCCCACCCCACCTCCTGCCAAATGCCGCTGCTCACATAGATGGGGACGAACAGGCCGGGCTCGTTCAGCATGGTGATGGGCCTGGAGCCGGAAAGCCAGGCGGCAAACACGCTTATGACGCCGGTGTTGGACGTGAAGTCGCGAATCATGCCGCATACGACCACCAGCGAGATAAAGTGCGGCAGGTACGTGATGGTCTGCACGCTCCGCTTGAACCAGGTCCTCCGCACCTCATTGATGAGAAGGGCCAGAATGATGGGGGCGGGAAAGCCCAGCACGATGCTGTAAAAGCTGATGACAAAGGTGTTGCGGAGCACGGCGGTGAACCACCGGCTCTCCCAGAACTGCTGAAAATACTTCAGCCCGGCCCACTCGCTGTTTGCTATGTTTTCAAAAAATGAGAAGCCGGAAGATAAAGCAGAAACCGCCAGATCTTGATGATTGGCGGTTTCATGCTTGCTTCAGTCTTACGGAGCGTCCGCTGTCGCAAAGCGGCAACTCTTTCTTATATTGCGCAACTGCCTATTTCCCCTTAGCCCGCCGCAGTCGTCGCGAAGGCGAGGTAGAGGCGGTGCAGCAGAGCGGCCAGTTCGGCGCGGGTGGCAACGCCCTGCGGATCCAGCGCGCCGCTCGCGCGGCCGCGAAGCAACTGCGCGCCCACGGCCCATGCCATGGATGCGCTGGCGTCATCGTAGCCGGAGATGGACGATGCGTCCGGGAAAGCGCTCAGGTCGCCCCGCGCGCTCGCGTCGTACTGCTTGTGCTGCGCGTATCGGTATAGGATCGTGGCCACCTGCTCGCGCGTCACTTGGCGGAGCGGCGCAAACAGGCCGCCGCCCACGCCGTTCACGATATCGTGTTCTGCCGCCCAGGCCACCGCCTGCGCATAGTAGGCGCCTTCCTCCACATCGCCAAACGCCGCCATAGCCGCAGGCGCCGGGGAACCTTCGATCCTCCACAGCACCGTGACGATCATGCCGCGCTCGGTCTGGATGTCCGGCGAGAATCTGTCCGCTGAGGTGCCGTTCATCCATCCGGCCTCGTAGGCATACTTTATGTCATCATGCGCCCAGTGCCCGCCGACGTCCGCAAATGGCATTTCGCCGGAGGCGGCCGGTTTGCCGGGCGCCGCTTCGCCAGCCTCTGCTTCGCTGGGGGCTGTTTCGCCGGGCGCCGGCGCCTCATCCCCTGTGCCTGCGCCGTCGTCGGCCGCCGTCCACTTGGCGTACAGGGTAATGCTCGTCGCCACGGCGCTGCCGAAGCTGTAGGCGTCCGTGCACGCCGAGTCCGCGTACCAGCCGCCGAAGGCGTAACCCGCGCGCGCCGGGTCCGCGGGCTTCGTCGCGGCGCCGCCGCTCGCTATCGTCTGCGAGCCCACGTTGCTGCCGCCCTGGCTGTTGAAGGCCACTATAAAGCTCGCGGGCATGCCTACGCCGCCGCCACCACCGCCGCCTGTGCTGAGGCTGGGGCTGCTGCTGCTATTGCTGCCGCCGTCGATGTATGTCCACTGCGCGTAGACCACGGTGTCGCGGTCGAACACGTGGTCCGCCGCGATTTGCGTCCCGCCGGCGGCGTCCGTAAACCAGCCGACAAACAGATAGCCGCCGCTTGCGGGCACGGGCAGGGAGGCCAGCCTGCCGTCCGTCCCCGTTGCCGAGCTCGTCGAGGCCGCGCCGTTGTTCGGGTCAAACGTTATGATATGCACGGGCGTCGGCGCGGCAATATTGGCCGTTCCGACAGCATCCGCCCTGACGTGCGAGTAGAGCCACTCCCACGTGACCGCGTTCGTATAGGCGGCCATCCAGGACCAGTGCATCGTTTGCAGCACGGTGCCGGGGATAAACAGGGTGATCAGGGAGTCCGCCCCGCCGGCGCTTGCCCGGCCGAGCTGCGCCCTGGCCTCGGCTTCCGCTTTCCGGCCGCGCAGCATGCCGTTCCACATCTGTTCGCCCTCTGCTCCCCAGCTGACGTCGATATTGTATCCCCTGTCGTTCATCAGGAAGCCGATATCGCGCCAGCGCTCGCCCTTCAGGCGGGCTTCGGGATCGCCGGCCACGGGGCTGCCGGAGCCGTCCGTCAAACCGGCAAAGTTCCAGCCGGGCAACTCGTTCAAAAGCCGCTCGAACATGTCCTCGGCGTTCCTGGCCCTGTCCGCATATTCGCCTGAGCCGCCGCCGAAAGCATGGTAGGGGTCGTAGGCGGTGCTGACATAGCCGGCGAATACGCCGGGGTTGGCCAGGATGGTGTTCCACATGGGCGTCGAGCCGGCCGCCAGGCTAATGGCGTAGATCCTGCCGATGTCGATGTTGAGATTTTCCGCCAGCGCCTTTACAATGTACATGTAATTGCCGTTCCAGCTGGGGCCGGGAGTCAGCACGAACGCTTTCTGCAATTCCTGGGCCTTCTCGCTGCCCCAGATGACAGCGTCGGGATGCGTGAACAGCGAGCCCATCTGCCGGCTGGCGTCCGCGTTGCCGAGAACGTCGTCCACGTATGCGGTGTCGCCGGAGGGGAAATGCACGACCAACGGGATGCTTGCGAGATTTTCGCTGTAGCTTTCGTATCCTTCCGGAATGTACAGATGGAATTTTGTCGCGGTCCTGTCCTCCGGATTGGTGTACTTGAACGATCTGAAGTCGTCGATGGTCTTGCGCACCTCGGTTGACCAGACGTCCATCTGCTCAATGTTCGGCAGCCACTGCCCATCGGCGCCGGCAGGCAGCAGGGTTCCGCCGATCGCGCTCGTGGCGGTCGTGATGCCCCTGGGCTGGATCACGTTCCCGTTCACCGTAAGCACCGGGTATGCCTGATATACATAATAGGGATTGATCCGGGGCCGTATGCGCAAGCTGGTGTCGAAGCAGACCTGATCGCGGTAAGAGGTGAAGTCCCAGCTGTTCAGGCCCAAGTTGATAAACACGTACTTGCCCTGCGTCTGGTAGTCGTCCTTTTTGCCGCTGTTGTTGACGTACAGGTTCGTGATGTCGCGGTCGCTGGCCATTTGGTATGTCTGCTTGTCGGCGTGCTCGACGGAATACTCGATGGCGTCGCACAGGATCTCCTCGGAGTACTCGATGCGGATCGCCGTGACCGTCTCGCCCCAGTCAAGCACCTCGGTGACGAGCCTGGCTTCCACCACGCTGGCGCCGCTTCCCGCGTCGTCCGGGATCACCCTCGGGGTCCTGGGGCTCATCCCCTCATAAGAGACGACGCCGCCCCCCTCCGCATTGAGATTCACGTCATAGTCCACGGCG
>JAISFK010000517.1 GCA_031263625.1 Clostridiales bacterium | reverse complement strand
CTGCTGGCAAGCTCGCTTTTGGCGGGCGGGGTCATCGCGCTCGCGCTGGCGCTTGCGAACAGGCGGCTCGCGAGCGGCATGGCGAACCTCTGGCGCTATGCCAAGGCGTGCTTCGCGCTACGCGCGCTGCTCCCGTATGGCGACATGCCCCCGCCAGCCGAACCTGCCGGGCGCGCGGCCCCGGCCGAGTGCGCCGCCCCGGCCACCGCCGCACCCGCTAAAGAAGACGCCGCCGCTCCGACCGTAGCCGTCCCCGCCAAAGACGACAACGCCGCCGTGCCAAGGGGCGCGGCTGCGCCAAATGCCGCACCGGAGACAGCGCCTGGCGGCAGCTCGCGGGGCGGCCGCACGATGAAGTTCTCGCTCGCCATCCTGGCCGGAACCGTCGCCAGCCTGATCATGCTGTACGTTGCCCCAGGGCCAGGCATCGGGTTGCACTAGCGCGACGCCGGCCCGCAACAGGCGTCGCGCCCGGCTTTTCGCGCGCCGCTGCCTGCGTTGTCTGCGCTGCCTGCGCTGTGTCTGTTATGCGCCTTGACCAGGCCTTGGCCTTGATCATATTGGGATCATATTGGATCATATTGGCCGAATAGGCCTCGCTAATTCTGTTGACAAAGCTATTAGTATGTGCTAACATGAATATCGGTTAGTGCAAACTAACAATCGCCGCCCGCAGCGGCGGGCGGCTGGCATCCCGACGGCGAGGAGCGTGAACACCGTGCCTTTGTCAATGGCAAAAACAGGAGAGCCGATCTCAATCAAAAAAATCGGCGGCAAATCGGAAACGCGCCAGTTTCTTGAGAACCTGGGATTCGTGGCGGGCACCAGCGTGACCGTGATATCAAAGATAAGCGGCAATGTGATTGTGAGCGTCAAGGAGTCCCGCGTGGCTATAAGCAAGGAAATGGCCAGCAAAATAATCGTATAGGCAAAAGGGGGCTGCGACAATGCAGACACTGAGAACCGTAATGCCCGGCAAGACGGTCCAGGTAGTCAAAATAACGGGCGGGGGCGCCATCAAGCGCAGGATTATGGACATGGGGATCACGAAGGGCGTGGACGTGTTCGTGCGCAAGGTGGCGCCGCTCGGCGATCCCGTGGAGGTGACGGTGCGCGGCTACGAGCTGTCGCTGCGCAAGGCCGACGCCGAATCCATCGAGGTGGAGGGCGGCGGCGCGGGCCGGGCCGGCAGCGGCGGCGGGGCGCGGCGGCAATAGCGCAATAGCGGCAACAGCAACGCTTTCGGCGCTTAGGCGGCAATAGCGGCGGCTTCGGCGGCTTCGGGCGCGACTGCCGCGGCGGCGTCGGGGCGCGGCGGCAATAGCGGCGGCTGCGGAGACTGCGACCGCGACGGCCGCAACGGCAACGGCGGCGGGGGCCGGCGGCTTGCCGAGCATACCCAAACAAGAACGAGGAGGCAGAGGGATGTCTATCAAGATCGCGCTTGCCGGAAACCCAAACAGCGGCAAGACAACACTGTTCAACGCCCTGACAGGCTCCAACCAGTTCGTCGGCAACTGGCCCGGCGTCACGGTGGAGAAAAAAGAGGGCCGGCTGAAGGGCCACAGGGACAAGGACGTCGTCGTCATGGACCTGCCCGGCATATACTCGCTTTCGCCGTACAGCCTGGAGGAGGTCATATCGCGCAACTACCTGATCGACGAGCGCCCCGACGTCATACTGAACATCATCGACGGCACGAACCTCGAGCGCAACCTGTACCTGACGACGCAGCTGACCGAGCTGGGCATACCGGTCGTCGTGGCGGTCAACATGATGGACGTCGTGAAGCGCAACGGGGACCACATCCACTCGGACGCGCTGGCTAAGACGCTGGGCTGCAAGGTGGTGGAGATATCGGCGCTCAAGGGCACGGGCGTAACGGAGGCGGCCAGCGCGGCCGTCGCCATGGCGCAGAACGGCAAGACCGTGCCGCAGCACAGCTTTCGGGGCAGCGTCGAGCACGCGCTCGCCCACATAGAGGAGGCCCTGCTGCACAACATGCCGGAGGAGCGGCAGCGCTGGTACGCGGTCAAGCTGTTCGAGCGGGACGCGAAGATCGCCGAAAAGCTGGGCCTGGACGCCGCCAAGCTCGAGCACATCGAGGCGGACATAAAGAGCTGCGAGGAGGAGATGGACGACGACAGCGAGAGCATAGTCACCGCCGAGCGCTACGCCTACATCGACTCCGTCATATCCAAGTGCGTGCAGATCAGGAACAAGGGCAGGCTCAGCGTGTCCGACAAGATCGACAGGGTCGTCACGAACCGCTGGGCGGCGCTGCCCATATTCGCGGCCGTCATGTTCATCGTGTATTTCGTCTCCGTGACGACGGTCGGGACCGTCGCGACGGACTGGGCGAACGACGGCGTGTTCGGCGACGGCTGGCACCTGTTCGGGATCGGCGGCGCCGCGTATGAGGACGCCGTGGCCGAATACGAGGAGAGCCTGCCGGCGGAGGGCGAGGAAGACGGCGCCGAGGCCGAAGCCGCAGAGACTGGCGAGGCCGACGCCGAGGGAGCGGAAGCGGCTGAAGCAGATTCGGAGGCGGAAGAGCCCGACCCGGCCGACTACGGCATATGGGTTCCGGGCATCCCGGTTCTCATCGGCGCCGCACTGGAGGCCGCCAACTGCGCCGAATGGCTGTCCGCGCTGATACTCGACGGCATAGTGGCCGGCGTCGGGGCGGTGCTCGGCTTCGTGCCGCAGATGCTCATACTGTTCATATTCCTCGCGTTCCTCGAGGCGTGCGGCTACATGGCCCGCATCGCGTTCATCATGGACAGGATCTTCCGCAGGTTCGGGCTGTCAGGCAAGTCCTTCATACCGATTCTCATAGGCACGGGCTGCGGCGTCCCAGGCATAATGGCCTCGCGCACGATTGAGAGCGACCGCGACCGCAAGATGACGATCATGACGACGACGTTCATACCGTGCGGCGCCAAGCTCCCGATCATCGCGCTGTTCGCGGGTGCGCTGTTCGGCGGCGCGGCGTGGGTCGGGCCGAGCGCCTACTTCCTTGGCATAGGGGCCATCCTGGTGTCGGGCATCATGCTGAAAAAGACGAAGATGTTCGCGGGCGATGTCGCGCCGTTCGTCATGGAGCTGCCGGCGTACCACATGCCGACGGTCGCCAACGTGCTGCGCAGCATGTGGGAGCGCGGCTGGTCGTTCATAAAGAAGGCCGGCACGATCATCCTGCTATCGACGATCTTCGTGTGGTTCACGTCGAGCTTCGGCTGGGCCGACGGCGCGTTCGGCATGGTGGACATGTCGGACAGCATGCTCGCCGCAGCCGGGAACGCCATCGCGTGGCTGTTCACGCCGCAAGGCTGGCCTGAGTGGCGCGCGGCGGTCGCGACCATAACGGGGCTCATAGCGAAGGAGAACGTCGTCGGCACGTTCGGCATACTGTACGGCTACGCGGAAGTCGCCGAGGACGGCCTGGAGGTATGGAGCCAGCTCGCGGCGGGCTTCACGGGGCTGGCCGCGTATTCGTTCCTCGCGTTCAACCTGCTCTGCGCGCCCTGCTTCGCGGCGATCGGCGCCATCAGGCGGGAGATGAACAACTCGAAGTGGTTCTGGTTCGCGATAGGCTACCAGACGCTGTTCGCGTATGCCATATCGACATGCATATACCGAATCGGGCTGCTGTTCACGGGCGGCGGGTTCAGCTTCTGGACGCTGGCCGCCTTCGCGATAGTGGCGCTGCTCGCCTGGCTGCTGTTCAGGCAGGCCCGCGACTACAGCGGCGCGAGCGGGAGCAAGGCAGTCGCCTCGTCGGGGGCGTAAGGCGGCGCGGCGCGGGCGCTGGGCATAAGGCTATGCAGGGCGGCCCGCATCCCACGCGGCGCGGCGTAGGGGCCGCCCGCGCGGGGCGCAGGGCGCGTGGCGTAGCGGGCTACAGCGCGGCAGATAGGATAGGCGACAGATAGGCAGATAGAGCGGATAGGGCAGACAGGTGGCAGATGAAGGGGGGCGACCTTAGCATGGCTCAGTTTTTGACGAACAACATTGGCACGATCGCCGTAAGCCTGATTTTGCTGGCCATCGTGTCGGGCATAGTCGCCTCGAT
>JAISFK010000493.1 GCA_031263625.1 Clostridiales bacterium | reverse complement strand
TTTGCGCGAGCAGCGTCTGGTGGTCGCCGCGCTCTATGATGCGGCCCTGCTCCAGCACCATGATCGCCTTCGCGTTCCGGATCGTGGACAGCCTGTGGGCGATGACGAACACGGTGCGGCCCTCCATCAGCTTGTCCATGCCCTTCTGGACAATGGTTTCCGTCCGCGTGTCTATGCTCGACGTCGCCTCGTCCAGTATCATGACCGGCGGGTCGGCGACGGCGGCCCGCGCGATGGACAACAGCTGGCGCTGCCCCTGGGACAGGCTCTCGCCCGCGCCCTCGATGACCGTCCGGTAGCCGTCCGGCAGCCGCGTGATGAAGCCGTGCGCGTTCGCGAGCCGCGCCGCGCTGACGACGTCCTCGTCCGTCGCGTCCAGCTTGCCGTATCGGATGTTCTCCATGATCGTGCCCGAAAACAGGTTCGTCTCCTGGAGCACGACGCCGAGCGAGCGGCGCAGGTCGCTCTTTTTGATCTTGTTGATGTTTATGCCGTCAAAGCGGATCTTCCCGTCCGCGATGTCGTAAAACCTGTTGATGAGGTTCGTGATCGTCGTCTTGCCCGCGCCCGTGGCGCCGACAAACGCTATCTTCTGCCCCGGCTTGGCGTAGAGCGAGACGTTGCGCAGCACGAGCTTGCCCTCCTCGTACCCGAAGTCCACGTCGAGCAGCTCGACAAGCCCCTTCACCTCCGCGTATGTCAGCGAGCCGTCGCCGTGCGGGTGCCTCCACGCCCATATCCCGGTGTGCCCCGGCGCCTCCGCCAGCTCGCCGCCCTCGCCGCGCCGCGCGTTGACGAGCGTCACGTAGCCGCCGTCCTCCTCGGCCTTCTCGTCCATGAGCGCGAAGATCCGCTCCGCGCCGGCCAGCGCCATGATCACGGCGTTGAGCTGCATGGATATCTGGCTTATCGGCATGCTGAAGCTGCGCGACAGCGACAGGAACGCCGCGATGGCGCCCAGCGTCACGCCGCCGACGCCGGATATGGCCATCAGCCCGCCGGCCACGGCTATCAGCACGTATTGCAGGTTGCCGAGGTTGCCCATGATCGGCATGAGTATGTTGGCGAGCCTGTTCGCGGACGCCGCCTGGCGCGCCAGCTCGTCGTTCAGCGCGTCGAAGTCGGCCTTCGCGCGCTCCTCGTGGCAGAACACCTTCACGACCTTCTGCCCGTTGATCATCTCCTCGATGTAGCCGTTGACGTCGCCGAGCGATTTCTGCTGGGCGACGAAGAACGTCGCGGATCTGCTCCCCACCGCCTTGGTGACGGCCAGCATCCCGAACACGCAGGCGAACACGAGCAGCGTCAGGGGGAAGTTGATGACGATCATCGCGACGGTCACGGACGCGATCGTGATCAGCGACGAAAACGCCTGCGGTATGCTAGTCGATATCATCTGGCGCAGGGTGTCGGTGTCGTTCGTGTACCGGCTCATGACGTCGCCGAATGCGTGCGTGTCGAAATACTTGATCGGCAGCTCCTGCATGTGCGCGAACATGTCGTCCCTGATTTTTTTCAGCACGCCCTGCGATATGACGACCATGACGCGGTTGTACGCCAGCGTGGCCGCGATGCCCGCCGCGTAGATGGCGCCCATCGCGAGTATGGCGCGCAGCAGGCCGCTAAAGTCGGGGGTGCCGTTCGCCGCCAGCATCGGCGTTATGTAGTCGTCGATCAGCGTTTCGATGAAGCCAGAGCCTATCGCGCCGGCAATCGCGCTGACGGCTATGCACGCGAAAACGGCGACGAGGTGCGGCCCGTGCCTGTCCGCTATCGCGCGCAGCAGGCGCTTGGCGGTCTGGGCCGTCAGCTTTCCCATCTTGGGCCTCGGCCCCATGGCCATCCTGCCGCCGGGGCCGCCGCCCATGCCAAAGCCGCCCGGCCTTGGGCCGCCCATGCCCAGCCTGCCGGGGCCGCCGCCCATGCCGCCGGGCCCTGGGCCGCCAGCCGCGCCTGTTCCGCCGCCGGGCCTTGGATCGCCCGTCGCGCCCGCGCCAACTGCAACGCCGCCGCCCGCCGCTCCGCCCGGACCGTTGCCTGCCGCTCCCGCGCCAACTGCAACGCCGCCGCCCGCTGCGCCTGAGCCGTTACCTGTCGTGCCGTTGCCGCCCGCCGCTCCGCCCGGACCGTTGCCTGCCATGCCGCCGCCCGCAACGCCTGAACTGTTGCCTGCCGCGCCGCCCGATCCGTTGCCCGCCGTTCCCGCGCCGCCCGAACCATTGCCGCCCGCCGTTCCCACGCCGCCGCCAGTTGCGCGGCCCGATCCGCCCGATCCGCCTGTTCCGCTTGCTCCGCCCGCCTCGCCCGGCGCGAGCGCCGGCTCGGACGGGCCGTCCCATGGGCTAACCCGCGTCCGCCTCATCAAAATCGCCTCCTTTCGTCTGAGAGTTGTAGACCTCCTGGTATATCCGGCTCGTCCGCATGAGCTCGGCGTGCGTGCCGGCCGCATGGACGCGCCCGCCCTCCAGGACGACGATCTTGTCGGCGTCCTGCACGGACGCGACGCGCTGCGCTATGATGATCTTCGTGACGTCCGGTATGCGCTCGCGGAACGCCTGCCGTATGGCCGCGTCCGTCCGCGTGTCAACGGCGCTCGTGGAGTCGTCGAGTATGATGGCCTTTGGGCTTTTCAGCAGTGCGCGCGCGATGCAGAGCCGCTGGCGCTGCCCGCCGGACACGTTCGCGCCGCCTTGCTCGATGCGCGTGTCGTAGCCGTCCGGGAACGCCCGGATGAAGCCGTCCGCCTGGGCCAGCTCGCACGCGCGCTCCATCTCGCCGTCCGTCGCGCCCTCGTTGCCCCAGCGCAGGTTCTCTTTGATCGTGCCCGAAAACAGCACGTTTTTCTGCAGCACGACCGCGACGGCGCCGCGCAGGGCCTCGATGTCGTACTCGCGCACGTCGCGCCCCCCGACCAGCACGGCCCCGCCGGTCACGTCGTACAGGCGCGGGATCAGCTGGACGAGGCTGGACTTCGAGCTTCCCGTGCCGCCCAGTATGCCGACGGTCTCGCCGGAGCGTATGTCCAGGTTTATGCCGGACAGGCACAGCTTGCTCTTGTCGTTCGCGTAGCTGAAATCCACGTCCCGGAACGATATGGAGCCGTCCGGGACCTCGCGGGCCGGGCTCTCGCGGTTGGCCAGGTCGGCCTTCTCGTCCAGCACCTCGACGATGCGCTCCGCGGACGCGCGCGATATGATGAGCATGACGAACACCATGGACAGCATCATCAGGCTCATCAAAATCTGCATGGCATACGTGATCATGCTCACCAGCTGGCCCGTCGTCATGCCGCCCCCGACGATCAGCCGCGCGCCGAACCACGCGATCAGCAGCATGGTCGAGTTCATGCAGAACTGCATGATCGGCATGTTGAAGGCGAGCCTTTTTTCCGCGCTCGTGAAGTCGCGGAATATGTCGCCCGATATCGCGTTGAATTTCTCCTTCTCGAAGCCCTCGCGCACGAAGGACTTCACGACGCGCATGCCGCGCAGGTTCTCGCGCACGACGTTGTTCAGCCGGTCGTATGTCTTGAACACGCGCAGGAATATGGGGTGGACGCGGCTGACGATGAAATACATGCCCAGCCCCAGCACCGGCACGGCCGCGAGGAATATGAGCGACAGGCGCGAGCTGACGCTGAACGCCATCGAGAACGCCATGATGAGCATGGCGGGGCTGCGCACGGCCATGCGGATCATCATCTGGAAGGCGTTCTGGACGTTCGACACGTCGGTCGTCATGCGCGTGACCAGGCTCGCGGTGGAAAACCTGTCGATGTTGGAGAACGAGAACGTCTGGACGTTGTAGTACATGTCGTGCCGCAGGTTGCGCGCGAACCCGGCCGAGGCCGAGGCCGCGCAGCTCCCGCTCGCGACGCCGAACGCCATGGCCAGCAGCGCGCACGCCAGCAGGATCAGGCCGGCGCGCAGGATGTACGCGATGTCGCCGACGTTGACGCCCCTGTCGATGAAATCGGCCATGAGGCGCGGCAGCAGCGTTTCCATGGAAACCTCGCCGATCATGAACACCGGCGTCAGCGCGGTCGCGCGCCTGTACTGCCTGACGCATTTGAGAAGCCTTTTTATCATGCGGATTCCTCCAAAAAAAAAATACCGCCAAGCTTTGAGCCAAAAAACAGCGCCGGCGCTATGCTTTGCGCCAGCCATCCGCCGCCCGCGCCGCCCCGCGCCGCAAGCCTACCGCTCCGCCTGCGTCGCCATATGTTGCCCGCGCCGCCATCTGTTGCCCACGCTGCCTACCGCGCCGCCCCGCGCCGCCCATGCCGCCTGCGCCGCCCCGCGCCGCGAGCCTACCGCCTCGCGCGGTTGCGGTGCGTGAAGCCGAAGACGGCGCCGCACAGGCCCCCTATGATGTGCGAGCTCTGCGACACGTTGTCCGCCCTGAACAGGCCGTTGAGCACCTCGTTCCCGATGTACAGCGCCCCGACGAGCAGAACCGTCAGGGGCAGGCCCCCGCTGTTGAAGTTGGCGAAGGATGCCAGCAGTATCAGCATGAAGGCCAGGCCGCTCGCGCCGACGAGTATTACGTTCCGGAAGAAAATGAGGCTGATTATGCCCGTGACCAGCGCCGTTATGAGCAGCATGCCGCACAGGTTCCGGCTGCCGTACTTTTCCTCCATCATCGGCCCGACGACGAGGATCAGCATGAAGTTGCCGAAAAAATGCTCATAGTTCGCGTGGACGAGGGTTCGCGTAAAGAGCCGCAAGTACATGAGCGGGTCCAGCCAGGACGTGAAGCGCGAGGCAAGAAGCCCCATGGCCGCGCCGCCCGTCGCGCCGTCCAGCAGCAGTATTGCGAATGATATGAACGCCAGCCACAGTATGACCGGCGCGTTGATGCTGATTATGCCGCCCCTGCTCTTCATAGCCCCCAAAAGTTCCCAAAAGCCCCCGGCGCCCGCATATTCGCTTTTTCGGGCGCTTTTCATGCCATTATGGCGCGCGCAGGGCGAAATGCCAGCCCCGTTTTTGTACAGGCACCTTATGCTTTTTTCATTATACAGGCGCCCGCGCAATTTGTAAAGGACTTTTTGCGAACCGATAAAAGGGCGCGCCGGCTGCGGATTTTGCCTGCGGATCTTGCGGATCGTGCCGCGCACATCTGCCGCAGCCGGGCTCACGAGTTGGCGTCCGATTTACCGTTTCCCTTTTCGCTTTATCCGCATGGCGGCAAACAGGCCGATCAGCGCAAGCAGAATCACTATGCCCGCAATCAGAAGCGCAGAGGAATTGCTGCCGGCCCGCGCGCTGGCTGCGGCAGTTTCAGGAGCGCTCTGGGCGGAAGCCGCGAGCTGAGCCGTGACCGTCGTGTTGGATGCGTCCATCGGGTGATCGGCGTCCCAGTTGCCGACAAACACGAAATAAGCGTGCTCCACGTCCTCCAAATCCTCGTCGGCAATCCATTCGCCGATCGGCAAAACAGCCTTGCCGCCAGCGAGGCTCGCCTCTTTTTGCTGCCAGCCGTTCGAGTCCGTCTTGATTACGAAGAAAATGTTCTGCTCCGTGCCGCAGGACGATTCGACAGTAATCGTCTCCGCCTGCGCGAGCTTCGCGGGGTCAAGCCCGCCCTGGCCCGTCTCGTTGTGGGGCTCGGCCGAGGTGCCACTGTTGTTCGCGTCCGCAAAGGTCAAGCCTTTGCCCGTGTCCGTCTCCCTGTCGATGGGCTCGCCCAAAACGGCGTCCGCGGCGAAAGCCGGCGCGCAAACCATGCTCGCCGCGACCGCTGCCGCTACCAAAAAACCTAAAAACTTCTTCATTGCGAAATCTCCTGTCTTTTGTTTTTTTATGATAAGCGCTTTTTGGCGCAATATCCCAACGCGGCCGCAACCGCAACCCGTAGCGCGGCCGCAACCCGCAACGCAGCCGCAATCGTAGCCGCAACTCGCAGCGCAGCCGCGGCCGCCATTGCGGGCGGCCAATGCCCGCCTCTACTTTTTATACGCCTGATCCAGCAGCGTCTGGAACCAATTCTTGTACGTCTCCGCCAGCTGCGCGGGCGTGGCCTCGCCGTTCATGAGCGGGGTGAGCGAAAATCCGTCGTCGCCCTGGTTAATCGCGAGCCAAATGTCCACGTTGGCTTTTTCGGGCTGGCTCATCCAAAGGATTGTGTCAAGGTTGGTTTTGCCTTTCACGTTGTCCTCAAGCTCGGTCAAGTCGCCGTCGCGAAGATCGGTGTCATAGTTAAACCAGTTCACCGTGTCAAACAGCGCGCCATAGACGCGCTCAGGCTCCGCAACGTTGCGCGGCAGCAGAAACGCGTTGCCCGTCAAGCTGTCCTGCTTGTTCGTATCCTTATTGCCGCTCGGGCCGACCGGGAAGGGCACCACGCCGAATTCGTAGCCCGTGTCGTCGGAAACCGCCTGCAAAATCCAATCGCGCGCGATGAAGAACGCGAGATTGCCCTTTTTGAAATCATTGTTGTCGTTCCACATTTCCTGCCACGGCTGCGCGGTTTTATCAACGTTGTACATAGTGTTGATAAAGTCCAGCACTTCAATGGTTTGCGGCGAGGTCAGCGTCTGCTCCCTGCCTGCGGCGATGGACGCGCCGTTGCTCATCAGCATTCCGTCCAGAAACCAGCTCCAAAAGCACCCGAAGCCGTAAACAGTCGTCTTTTTCTGCCCCGTTATGTCCGTCGTCTTGATAAGCATGTCGCGCCAAGTCTGCCAGTCCCATTTGCCGGCGTTCCACAGCTCAAGCGGGTCGGCAAGCCCTTTCTGCTGCAAAATCGTCTTGTTGTAGCCAAGCGCGAAGGCGTCGTGCCTGATTTCCGACTGCAAAAACAAATATGTCTCGCCTTCGGGCATGCCGTTTATGTGCAGCGGCGTAAAAACTCTGCCCTCGCCCCAAAGGTCGTCGCCGGGGGGCACAAAATCCTCCAGCTTTTTGGCGTAGCCCGCCATGACCGCCGGAATGGCGACCTGCAAATCGGTAAAATAATAGTCGTAGTCGGGCGTGGCCGCCATGGCCGAATTGGACAGGCTTTGCGTCGTGCCCGCCATGTCCATCGAGTCGAACTGAATTTCGATGTTATACTTCTGCTCGGCGTTTTTGTACGCCTGGTAGCGCGCCTGCTCCGCGTCGAAATCGAGCAGGCCGGGATCGTTTTCGTCCGGCGCCGCCATAGTCGCGTTATAGTACTCCGTGTGAGCGTGAATGTTGCCGACGGTCAGCACCCTGTGCGTCGGGTACAGCGCGGAACCCGGCGCGCCGGCCGCAGTTTCGCCCGCGGCCCCCGCCGCCCCCGCGGCCCCCGCCGCCTGCTCCGCCTTTTCAGTCGGCGCGGCTGGCGGCGCGTTTGCCGCCGTTGTTCCGTTGCCGCTTTCGCCGCAAGCCGCTGCCGACAGCATGACTGCCAATGCCGCCATTGCCGCCAAAACTTTCCTCTTCATGAAATTGCCTCCTTGTAAGCTGATAGTTGCCATATGATAATGGCACTGCATGACACAAACACATGCGCCTGTAATGTAATAAACTGCCTGCTCCCATCCTGCTATCCCGTATCCTATTGCCCTGCTGTCCCGCTATCCTATTGCTCTGCTATCCTACTATCCTGCTATCCTACTATGCCGCTCCGCTCCACCCCCTCGACAAACCGCTTCTGCAGCAGCGCGTACATGACCATCACGGGCGCAATCATGAGCGCCACGCCCGCATAGGCGTAAAGCTGCGCGACAGACGGGTCTGTCACGTTCGCCGCGCCTTTTCCCGTCCACAGCATTTGCGTCACCGAATAAGCCAGCGCGGACACTCCCTTGCCCATTATGACGCTTTCGGGCATCAGAAAGATGTTCGAGAAAAACGTGTCGTTGTACTGCCAGACTATCGAAAATATGGCGACGGTCACGCCCGCGGGCATGGCGTTTGGCAGCATTACGCGAAAATACGTGCCGAACCTGCCGGCGCCGTCCACAAGCGCCGCTTCTTCAATCTCTTTTGGCAGCCCCCTGAAAAACTGAATGAAAATATATATAAACAGGCCCGCGCGCAAGCCGCAGCCGAAAACGCTCATCACATACATCGGCGCGACGGACTTCAGCATGTTCGCGGGCTCGCCGCCGAGCGCGCTCAAAAGCCCGAACGGGTCAAACGAGCGGAACGTGACGTAAAGCGGCAGAATGAGGTTTTGCGGCGGAATGACTATCGTGACAACGACCATGGCGAAAAACAGCTTCTTGAACGGAATGTCAAACCGCGCGAAGCCGTAGCCGACAAAAGAGCACACCGCCGTCTGTATGGCGGTAAGCGAAACAACGTATGCGAGGAGCCGCGCGAGCGTCGGGAAATAATCCAAAACGCGCATGGCCGTGACGTAGCGCTCCATTGTGGGGCTCGCCGGTATAAGATATATGACAGGGCTGTACACGTCCGCGTCGGAATAGAGCGAGCGCGTCAAAATGCCGACAAGCGGCGATATTATGATAGCGGAAACTGCACCTCTTTGCGAAACGCCGCGACGAAATTGGCGAAACCGGTGTTTTTCAGCGTATAGCCCGCGTCCGAGAGCCCGACCTCGGACGGCGCGAACCTCACGCTCATCACAAGGCTTCGCGCGTAAAAGAACAGAAACCCCGCGACGAACGGCGAGACAAACGCCAACCCCGTCAGCTTCGCGCGGCGCCGCATATTCCAGAATTTT
>JAISFK010000405.1 GCA_031263625.1 Clostridiales bacterium | reverse complement strand
TAGGCATTGTACATGCCCTGCACCAGCGCCGCGCCAAAGTGGCCGATCTGGCTGATATCGGCGAGCCGCAGATCCCATTCCGCCAGGCAGACGGTTTTCGCGAGCTCCCCCGCCCTCCGGAGCGCCGCCCTGAACTCGCCGGCAGAGCGAAAATACCACGAGCAGAGCGAGAACACCGCGCAGTCGAACGGCTCGCTTTGAGGCGGCCGCCAGTCGGGGGACAGGATGTCCGCGCCAAAATCCATCCTTATGCGCCCGCCTTCTGGCAGGCCCAGCAGCCTGTCCCGCGCGGCGCCCAGGGAGACTGGGGCGCCATAGCTCGGCGGCGCTCTGTCCACGCCGTGCACGAAGCCGCGCCTGCCGACGCGGCGGGCGAGGGCCAGCGTGGTTTCGCCCTGGCCGCACCCTATTTCGAGCACGCGGGCGCCCCTGGGTATGTTCCAAGAGTCAACCAGCTTCAGCCGATGCTCGATCTGCGCTCTTAATATTTCGTCGCCGTCCAGTGTTTTGCCCTTTCGTCTTCAGCGCGGCCCGCAGCCTGCGGCCCGTTTCCCGTCTGTCCCGCTCCACGCTCCCACGCCTGTCCCGCTTCACGCCTGTCCCGCTTCACGCCTATCCCGCTTCACGTCTGCCCCGCTCCACGCCCCACGACTGTCCCGCTTCTCGTTGCCTATTTTCCGTTGCCCTTTGCACGTTTTTCGCCTTCCCGTTGCCGCCGCCGTCAGGCGGGCCAGACCGAATCCATGCTTTCGCGCACGGCTTTGGCCCTCGCGCCGTCGTCCGGCATTTCAGCCAGCGCCTTGCTGAACGGCTCCATGACGACAGGCCCCGTGTAGCCCAGCGCTTTCAGGGCGCGCAGGAACGCCTTTGTGTCGTTGCCGCCGCTGCCCGGCTCGCCGGGGCAGAGCCTCGGCGAATCCGGCAGCTCGTCGGGCGGGACGCCGGCGGGGGCGTCGTTCAGGTGGACGACGACGATGTCCTTTTCGCCGCGCACCAGCTTCTCGAAGGCGCCGCCCGGCAGGCCGGACGTGTAGCAGTGGTAGGCGTCGAGCAGGAGGCCGGCGTTGCCCGTGCCTATGGCGTCGCACAGCTCGAGCATGCCCTCCAGCGTGTGTATGAACGGGTGCCGGCCTTTAGTCCATATGAGCTTTGGCCCCAAAAATTCCAGGCCGAGCGCGATGCCGTATTCGTTCAGCACCTCGGCGCACATGCCGTACATCTTTTTGCAGCGCCGGAAGTTCTCGGCATAGCCGTACTCGTCGGAACAGCTCATGAGCCAGGTGCTGCACCTGCCGACGCCGAGCCTGCTCGCGGCGCGGCATGTCTTTTCGAGCCGGGGGAAGGTTTTGTCGAAAGCCTCGCGCGTCCCGCAGCTGACCGGCAGGCCGAAGCTGGAGATGACGACGCCGTGGGCGCCCATGATGTCCCGCGCCTCCGACACGCCGACGCCCTGCTCCTCCAGCGCGGCGACGCTGTAGTCAAGCGCCCCGAATCCGCTGCGCGCCGCGAGCGCGGCGGCCTCCGAAAATGTCTGCGCGCCCGCGATGCCCGCGGCGCCTAGGCTTAGCGATTTATGCATGGCAGTCTGCGCCTCCGTCGCAATGTTTGCTAAAAATACTCATATTCACAATTTTATAATGTTCATGCAAAATGGCAATTTATGCGGATATATCGTCGCCATCGCCGCCATTATGGCCGCCAGCGCCATCGCCGCTGTTTCTGCCGTTGCGGGCGGCCTTTCCAACCTTTTCAGCCTTGCCAGCCTTGCCAGCCTTTCCAGCCTTTCCAGCCTTGCCAACTTTGCCGGCGAGCAGGCGCAGCAGCTTGGCGGCCTCGTTGCAAAGCAGCATCGCGGCGGACAGCCCGGCGACTATGAGCCACTGCATGGCGCCCAAAGGCTCCAGCTTGAACAGGGAGCGCAGCGGGGGCAGCAGCGCCACGGCGACCTGGAGGAACGCCGACGACGCGAGCGCCGCCCACAGCGCGGGGTGGGCGCCCGCCGACATCCGAAAGACGCTGTGCGAGCTGTGAAATCCCAGCGCCGCGAACAGCTGGCACAGCGCGAGCGTCAGAAACGCCATCGTCGTCCCGGAGGCGCCCTTTCCGCCGATGATGTAGGCGGTCAGCGTCAGAGCCGCCTCGGCCGCGCCAAAGACGAGCGTCTCGGCCCAGTTCCCGGCGGTCAGGAACGGCGTCTTCCTGCCGCGCGGCGGCTTGCCCATGACGTCGCTCTCGGCCGGCTCGACGCCCAGCGCGAGGGCCGGAAGCGCGTCCGTCACCAAGTTGATCCACAGTATGTGTATGGGGGCGAAAAGCTGCCATCCGGCCACCGTGGCGAACAGGACGGCCATCACTTCGCCCGAGTTGGACGCGAGCAGGAACTGCACCGCTTTTTTGATGTTGTCGAATATCCTGCGGCCCTCCGCCACGGCCGTGACGATCGTGGAAAAATTGTCGTCCGTCAGGACCATGTCCGCCGCTCCCTTTGAAACCTCCGTGCCCGTTATGCCCATGCCTATGCCTATGTCAGCCGACTTCAGCGCCGGGGCGTCGTTGACGCCGTCCCCCGTCATGGCGACGATCTTCCCCTTGCGCTGCCACGCATTGACAATTCGCGTCTTGTGCTCCGGCGAAACCCTCGCGTACACCGATATGCCCTCGACCGCGCCGAACAGGCCGTCGTCCGTCATCCGCTCCAGCTCCGGGCCGACGGCGGCCAGATCGCCCGCGCCTATCATGCCTAGCTCGCCCGCAATCGCGACCGCCGTGGCCTTGTGGTCGCCCGTTATCATAATCGGCCGTATGCCGGCGTTTTTGCATACGCGGATCGCCTCTTTCGTCTCCGGCCGCGCGGGATCCATCATTCCGGTCAGCCCGATGAACACGAGCCCGTCTTCCGGATCCTCGACGGCGCCGAAATCCGCGCCGGCGGGCAGCTCGGCGTCCTTGTATGCGTATGCCAGCACGCGGAGCGCCTGCGTCGCCATGGCCTCGTTTTCGGCGAGTATCCGGCTGCGGCTGCCGTTCGTGAGCGGGATGGTGCCGGACTTGATCAGCTCGCGCGAGCAGCGCGAAAGCAGCACGTCCGGCGCGCCCTTGACAAATATGCGGATTTGGCCGTCGCCGCCCGCCGAGCCGCCAAAGCCAAAGCCGCCAAAGCCGACGCCGCTTTCGGCGCCGGCGGTGCCAGTGCTAACAGTGTTGCCAGCGGCGCTATCGGCGCCATTTTTGTCGGTGACGCCATCACTGCCAGCGTTGCCGATGGCGCCATCGTTGCCATTGGCGCCGCCGCCCTCGCCATGGACGGCGCTGGCGGAGCTGCCAGAACCATCCGAACCACCAGAACTGTCAAAGCCGCCGGAGCCGCCCGAATCGGCAAAATTGGCTGAATTGGCCGAATTGGCCGCCTGTAGCAGCCTTACCGCCACAGTGGACAGCTTGCGAACCGAGTCAAACGGTATCTCGCCGGCCCGCGCCCTAGCCTGCACGTCAGCCGGGGTGACGATCCCCTCGCAAAGCAGAAAATCGATCAGCGCGGTTTCCGTCGGGTCGCCGAGCAGGCGCCACGCGCGCCCGCCGCTGCCGCCGCCGGCGAACGCGTCGGCGTCAAAGCCGAACGGCCCAGCGTTGGCCACCTTGAAAGGGTTGGAGGCGCTGGCGCTGATGTAGCCGGAACCGCTGGCCTCGCTCAGGAGGCGCGCCGCCTCGTCCGCGCCGATAAGCTTGGCGCCGCCGCCGTCCTCGTCAAAGAGGCTGTTCTCGCCGCCCGCAGGCGGCTCGTCCGCGTCGTTGCCCGCAGCGGCGCCGCCAACGCCGCCCGTGCCATTGCCTGTAGTGCCGCCGGCGCTGTCAGCGCCGTCTGCGCCGTCCGAGCCGTTGCTTGCGGAGATGTACGTACTGTCCGCGCCATTGCCTGTAGTGCCGCCGGCACCGTCCGCGCTGTCCGCGCCGTTGCCTGCGCCGCCGCCAGTGGCTTCGCTCGCGCCGCCGCTATCTGTCGCGCCGCCCGCGCCGGCTTGGCTGTTTGCGCCGCCCGACGGCGCGCCGCCGTTTTCGCCCAGAAGCTCGGCCGCTTCGGTCGCCAGTGCGCTTTCGTTGCCGTTTTCGCCGCCGTTGAGGCCCATGCCAGCATCATGCGCACCCCCGGCCGCGCCGCCCGCGCCCCCGCTCAGGCCATTCCCGCCTCCCATGCCGCCCGCGCCGCCCAGGCCCGCGCTTGCCCCCGCTCCGCCGCGCCCGCCTTTCGCAAGGCTCAAATGCGCGTCGTTGCAGTGCAGCATGCAGTCGAACAGCAGATCCTCGTCCTCCGTCCAAATCTGCCGCACGCTCATTTTGTTCTGCGTCAGCGTCCCGGTCTTGTCCGAGCATATGACATCCGTCGAGCCCAGCGTTTCGACGGCGGGCAGGCGCCTGATGATGGCGCCTTTTTTGGCCAGCCTGGACATGCCGAGCGCCAGCACGATTGTCACCACCGCGACAAGCCCCTCCGGAATGGCCGCAACGGCGATGGACACGGCAAGCATGAACATTTCAAACAGCGTGCGCCCGCTGATCACGCCGATGAACATGATCAGCGCCGCGACGCACAGCACGCCAAGGGACAGCGCGCTCGATATCTGGTTGAGCTTTTGCTGCAGCGGGGTGGCCTCTTTTTCCGTTTCGGCCAGCTTTGAGGCGATGCCGCCTATCTGCGTGCCCATGCCCGTGGCGACGGCGACGCCCCTGCCGCGCCCGTATGTCACGCTCGTGCCCATGTACGCCATGTTCACCCTGTCGCCGAGCGCGCAGGCCGCGTCCGCCAGCGCGGCGCAGCTTTTCTCGACCGGGACGGACTCGCCGGTCAGCGCGGACTCGTCGATTTTCAGCGCGTTGCAGGCGATAAGCCGCAGATCGGCGGGAACGCTGTCGCCGGCCTCCAGCAGCACGATGTCGCCCACGGCGAGCGATTCCGCCGGAACTTTTTGCGGCTCGCCGTCGCGCAGCACGCTGGCAAACGGCGCGGACATCTTTTTCAGCGCCTCTAGGGCCGCCTCGGCCTTGCTCTCCTGTATGGCGCCCAGCACGGCGTTCAGCAGGACGACAGCCAGAATGATGGCGGCGTCAACGAATTCGCGAAGCAGGCCGGATATGGCGGCCGCCGCTATCAGAACCCAGATCATCATATCCGCGAATTGCGCGAAAAATATGGCCAGGGGGGATTTTCTGCTCGCCTCGCGCAGCTTGTTCGGGCCGTACTCGGCCAGCCGCCCGCGCGCGTCCGAGTCGGCCAGCCCGCCGGGGGACGAGCCGGCCCTGCCGAGCGCGTCCGCGCTTTCCATTGTGTGCCATATGATGCCTGACGTAGGTTTATCCATCCGCTTCCGTGTCCTTTTGCCCGCAAACAGCCCGCTGCCGCCAAACAGGCGGCCAAACGCGCCGCGCTTCGCCGCCCGCGCTCCAATTCACCAACAGTCTATCAGCGCGCAGATTCTATGTCAATCGAAATATCGAGAGCCCGCGAGCGGGAGCCGAATTGGCCGAATAGGAGCCGAACAGGCCGAACAGGCCGAACAGGAGCCAAGCGCCTCACAAAATCTGTTAGTGACTTACAGGCGAATAAGCCGTAGCAAACAACAAGAAATCAGCGCCTGCATGTCACTATACTCGTGTTCGATTGGGAATTTCGACCGCAATTTGCGGTCGGACAGAGGAAACGAGTATTACTGACTCGCGTTAATGGAAAATTCAAATGCTCGTCAGTATAACGCCGCGCGGACGAGCGCGGCGCTGGCGGCGCGCCCGTGAGGAACGGGGAAACCGCGCTTTCCCGTTCCGACCTGGGTTGCGGGCGTAGCCCGTTTTAAGGCTTTTCGGCGCCGTATGAAAGCGCTTCGTCGAGCAGCGCGCGCAGGTTTTCGAGCGGCGTGTCCGCCGTCATGTTGTTGCCTGCGGCCAGAATCAGGCGGCCGTCCGGCCGGCGGTAGGTG
>JAISFK010000398.1 GCA_031263625.1 Clostridiales bacterium | reverse complement strand
CAACCGATTTTCCAGCAATAATCCGATTGCCAAGAGAGGCACATGATGCGGATAGCCTTGAGTCTTGTTGCCAAATATTGTGTTCTGGCAGTCTTGATATTCTTCCAATTTTCCGTTATACTGACGAGCATTTGAATTTTCCATTAACGCGAGTCAGTAATACTCGTTTCCTCTGTCCGACCGCAAATTGCGGTCGGTATTTCCAATCGCTCACGAGTATATCATAAAATCTGCCAATCAAAGCGTCATGGCAGCGCAAGGCATTTGGATCAGGCCGGATAACTTCTCTCGGTTTAGATTCCGCTACCGCTTCATTGGCCGCTCTGCTCGGAGTGCAGGATGCTTTCTATCTGTTCCGGCGTATACCCCTCGCGCATAAGCGCGATTACGCGCGCCTGCCCCTCTTGGCGCCCCTGTTGCACGCCCTGTTGCATGCCCTCTTGGTGCGCGCCCCACATGAGATCCGCCTCGTCGCGGCGGGCCTTTTCCCTCGCTTCCGCGAGCAGGCGTAGCCGCTCGTCCCGCGAGAGCTCCATCCGTATGGCGACGGCTTTGTTTAGCACGGAATCCCGTTGCGCTAGCATCTGCAGCTCCTCCTCTTACGATAATTATATTGGATCTCTCGCTGGATTTCAAGGATTTCAAGCGGGTTTTAAGCGGGCCGCACGCCACACGACTTTCGGCGCTTCAGGGGCGCTTCAGGTCTTTCAGGCCCGCAAAAGCCTCTTTCCGATGCCGAACTTTTCTGATATACTTTAGCTTGTGGCAATCATCTTTGAAATTAGTATTTCTGCAATATTTTGCCAATCGCTAGATTTTAGCATAAAACTGTTGCTCGGACGTCGCTTTGCAGCGCTTGAGTTTAGCAGTTTATTTTGGCATAAGAAGGATGCGCACATGCAAGAGTTGCTAGACGAGCGCCTCAAGATGCCCGAGTCGCTGGAGCCATGCGGGGCGCGCAAGCCGCCGGAGCTGGCCGCGCCGACAGACATGCCTGGCGGCGCGCCCTATTCGCCGAAGCGCCCCGGCGCGCCATGTTCGCCCGCGCTACCGGAACGCCCCGGCATGCCATGTGCGCCGGAGCCGCCAGCGCCATGCTCGCCCGCGACGCCGGAGCCGCCAGCGCCATGCTCCGCGCCAGAGCAACGCGGGCTATGCGGGCCGCGCGCGCCGAGCGCGCCGTGTGCGCCGAGCGCGCCGGAGCCGATCAAGCCGCCCGGCCTCCTTGCCCTCCTTGAATGCCTTCTGGCCGTTTGGCGCGGAAAGCGCCTGTGGCGGCGCATAAAGCGGGAGAACCGCGCGGACGGCGACTCGTGCGCCCTCGTCCTCATGCCGCAGGGCGACTTCGAGCTGAACGCGTGCGCGCTGAGGCATTTGGACGGCTATCTGCGGGAAAAGTACCTGAAAAGGGCGCTTGTGCTCACGCACGACCGGGCCGTCCTCGAAGCGGCCGCCGAGCCGGGCGCGGCGCCGCCCGGCGGCGGCGTCCAGGCGCGGCTCGCGCCGGAGCGGGACATAGGCTGCATATGCAAGTATTACTGCTTCGCGCAGTTCGCGAAGCACATAGTTGTAGTCTCGCTGGACGAGCCTTACGGCAGCGATGGCCTGCTCGCGAAGAAGGGGTGCTCGCTGGAGGACATCGTGACGGGCAGCATGCTGGGCCTCCATTGAGGGCGAGCGGCCTGCGGCTGCCAGTTGCCGGCGGCCGCTTGCGGGGCGGGGGTGGGGGGTGCGCGTTGAGAAAAACGGCGGTTCACGACAAGAAGATCAAAAGCATCCGCAAAAGCATAGCCAGGCTCGCAGGGCAGGGCTGGTTCGCGGGCAGGGACATCGCCGTATTCGGGGCCGGCATGGACCTGCTGCCCGTGCTGGAGTGCCTGCGCGAGCGGTCGCTGAGCGCGAGCGCGATCATCGACAACGCGCGCTCCAAGGCCGGGAAGGTGTGCAGGGGGCTTGTGGTGCGCTCGCCGGAGGAGTATCTGCCCTCGCGGAAGGGACGCGTCCGGGTGCTGCTCTATTTGCGCGCCTACCGCGACGAGATGTCCAGGCAGCTCGAGCGGATGGGGTACGCGGAGGGCGAGGATTTCCGCTTTGTCGGGGGGGCGCGCGGCGACGGCGGCGACGGCGGCGGCGCGCCGCTTATTGCGAGGGAGCTGGCGGCGCTCGCGAGGGTCCTGCGCGGCTTCGCGCTCTACCGCCGGATATTGGGGGAGCGCGGCGGGCGCGGCAAGATCCGTGAGGTGTTCCTGTGCCCGTATCCCGGCACCGGGGACACCTACATGGCCGGGCTGTACTTGCGGGAGTACCTGGCGCGGAACGGCATTGCCGACGACGACTACGTGCTTCTGGCCAACGGGGCGGCCGCGCTGAAAGTGCTGAGGCTGTTCCCGGTAAAAAACGTCGCCGTGATCGGCGAGTCGCAGAAGGACGATCTGCTCGCGGCGTACCAGCTCATGCACCCGGAGCGCATGAGGCTGAAGCCCCTGCTGTTCTGGGACTGGCGCGTGCGGAGGCACGCGAACATCTCGCGGCTGCCGATAACATTCGACGACTCGTTCCGGTACGACGTTTTCAGGCTCGACGAAAGCGCGGCGAGGCGCGCGCCCGAGTTTTCCGCCGACGCCGGCGCGGTCAGCGAGTTTTTCGGCGCGCACGGGCTGAAGATGGGCCGGACCGTAGTGCTGTCGCCATACATGGGCCTGCGCATGTTCGAGCTGCCGATGGGGATATGGGCCGGCGTGGCGTCCAGGCTGGCCGGCCTCGGATACAGCGTCTGCACGAACTCCGCCGGGGACGACGAGCCGCCCGTGCCGGGCACGGAGGCCGTGTTCTTCCCCCTTTCCGCCGCCGTCCCGATCATGGACGCGGCCGGCTGCTTTGTCGGCCTGAGAAGCGGGCTGTGCGACGTGATCAGCTCGTCGGCGTGCAGGATGGTGGTCATATACGAAACGGCCACGGAAAAAACCCCGCTGCGCTACTTCGGGCTGAAGAACATGGGGCTGAACGAGAGCGCGATCGAGCTTGAATACGATGGGAGCGACGACGCGGCGTTCGAGGATCTGATTGTCAGGCAGGCATGCGGAGAAGGCGAAGGCGAAGGCGAGGGCGAGGGCGAGGGCGGAAGCGGGAGCGGAGAGATGGGCGGGAGCGGGGCCGGGAACAGGGCCGGGGGCTGAGCCGCCCGCCGCGCGGGCGCGGCGTCCGCCAATTCGCTCGCCTGCCGCGTCCGGCCGCTATGCGGCGCGAGCGCCAGGCCGCAAAAAATGCAAAAAACCACCCCAAGGCTGCGGTTGCGGCCAAAGTTGCGGCTCCTTATGCCAAAACTGCGCCTGCGCCAGATCTGGGCGCGGCTGGCCGTTGCGCCGGATTTGCCAGGTTTGCGGCCGGGCTGTGCCATGGCTGATATTATTCTCGGTTTAGTTTCCGCCCAAAATCTTTGGGCGGGCTTCAGACAGCGCTGTGCCGCGCGGCCTGCGTTGCGGAGCTGGCCGCGAGCGCCCGTTATTCGTCGATGCGGTCCAGCACGCCGATGCCCTCGCCGTCCAGTTCCAGCTCGTCGATTATCTGCTCGCGGGACTTTTTTTTGGCCAGCTTGATGTCCATCAGATGGACAAGGTGTTGAGTCTTGCCTTTTTCCATGCCTTTTTCCATGCCTATTTCCTCGGCCACCTCAAGAATTTTCAGCTTTGTCATCTGGATGTCCTCCCAAATTTGTTTCAGCTCCTGGCTGCTGACGACCCTGTTCGACACCATCATCATCAGCGCGAAC
>JAISFK010000387.1 GCA_031263625.1 Clostridiales bacterium | reverse complement strand
GCCGTTGCGGAATTCGGCGCGGACGGCGCGAAAGCCTATACGGACTACAAGGAGCTGCTGCAGGACGGCTCGATTGACGTCGTGCATGTGCTGACGCCGAACCGCTCGCACGCGTTTATTACGATAGACGCGCTGAACGCGGGAAAGCACGTCATGTGCGAGAAGCCGATGGCCAAAACCGCCGCCGACGCGCGGAGCATGGTCGAGGCGGCGAAAAAGAGCGGCAAGAAGCTCACGATTGGCTACCAGCACAGGCACAAGCCGGAGAGCGTCTATCTCAAAAAAATCGTCGAGCGCGGCGATCTCGGCAACATTTACTATTCAAAGGCGTTCGCCGTGCGGCGCAGGGGCACGCCTAACTGGGGCGTCTTTCTGAACGAGTACGAGCAGGGCGGCGGGCCGCTCATCGACATAGGCACGCACTCGCTGGATCTGACGCTGTACCTGATGGACAACTACAAGCCCAAAATGGTCGTCGGCACGACATACAAAAAGCTGACGAACCCGGACTGCGCGAACCCGTGGGGCCCATGGGACGAGAAGCAGCACACGCTCGAGGACGCGGCGTTCGGCTTTATCGTGATGGAGGACGGCGCGACCATCACGCTGGAGGCCACGTGGGCGCTGAACACGATCGAGCCCGTGCCGGAGGGCAGCGTCGCGCTGCACGGCGACAAAGCGGGCGCGCAGATCAAGAACGGCGTCACGATCAATCGCGACGAGTTCGGGAAGCTGCTGGAGATAAAGCCGGACATGGACGCGCGGGGCGTCGCGTTTTACGACGGGGTCGCGGAGACGCCGGCCCTCACGGAGGCCCGCCGCTGGATAGACGCAATCAAAAACGACGCGGATCCCGTCGTGCTGCCGGAGCAGGCGTGCGTCGTGTCGGAGATTTTGGAGGCCATATACAAGTCCGCGGCCAGCGGCAAGCCGTTTTATTTTTAGCGATGGGATGGCGGCGGCGGCCGTTGCGCCAGCCGTGTGAGCGGCGGCGGCGGTCGCGCCTGAAATGGCGGCTGGGCGGGCCGGAAACGGCGGCGGGGCCAGTTGCGCGGGAAGCGGCGCCCGGAATGGCGGGTATGCCAGCTTAGCCGGAAACGGCGGCAGTGCTGGCCGTGTGAGCGGCGGCCGCGCCTGAAAAGTGGCTGGGCGAGTCGAAAACAGCGGCGGTAGCGCCACCCGCGCGGGAAGCGGCGCCCGGAATGGCGGTTGGATTCATTCCGGGCGCCGCCGCGCCGACCGTGCGCGCGCATGGCGGCCGTCGTGCGAACGCCGGCCGTGAGCATGTCTGTACTCGTGTTCGATTGGAAATTCCGACCGCAAATTGCGGCCGGACAGAGGAAACGAGCATTACTGACTCGCGTTAATGGAAAATTCAAATGCTCGTCAGTATAAATTCAAATGCTCGTCAGTATATCCTGCGCGCGTCAGCCGTGCGAGAATGTGTCCCGGCTCAGCCCTCCTTCGGCGTACAGCAGGCCGGAGAAGTCCGAAACGCCCGGAACGCCGCAGGCGTCCGCTCGGCAGTGGGCGCAGTGCCGAAATTGCGGCATGTATTCGCCGGCCACTGCCCGCGCGTTTTCGATCTCCTCGCAACTTGGCGGCGCCATCCGGGCAAACTCGCTCTGCGGGATCAGCGGGATGATGTTGTGCATGTGCGCGCCCTCAGCCGCGACGGCTCTCGCTATGTCCTCGATGTGGCGCCCGTTTACGGGGGGGATGAGCACGGTGTTTATCTTCACGGCTATCCCTTCGCGGACGGCCTCGCGGATTCCGGCCAGCTGCCGGCGCACGAGGATCTCGCCCGCTTCCGCGCCCCTATACGCTTTGTTTTCGTATACGATGTACGAAACGATGTCCCCGGCTATTTTCGGATCCACCGCGTTTACAGTGACCGTCGCCGAGCGCACCCCCACGGCGGCCAGCGCCCTGGCTTTGCCCGGCAAGGCGAGCCCGTTCGTGCTCAGGCATTTTATCAGTTCCGGGTGCGCCCTGTGGATTTCCGCGAACGCGTCGAGGGCGGCGGGCGAGGCCAGCGCGTCGCCCGGCCCGGCTATGCCGACGACCTTGATGTCCGGGCACAGCTCCAAAGCCTTCGCGACGATCTCCAGGGCCTTGCCGGGCGCCAGCAGGCCGCTGGACACGCCGGGGCGCTGCTCGTTGCTGTTGAACGCGCGCTCGCAGAAGCGGCACCTGATGTTGCAGTGCCCGCTGACAGGCAGGTGAAGCCTGCCCTTGCGGCCGTGGGCGCCCTGCGAGAAGCACGGGTGGTCGTTCGCAAGCTCGCGGTAGCGGGCGGTTCGCGAGCCGGCGGCTTGCGAGTCGGTGGCTTGTGAACCGCCTGAGTGCAAACCGGCGGTGCGCGATCCGATTGTTCGCGAACCGACTGCGCGCCCTCCGACGCCTTGCGAGCCGACAGCCTGCTCTCCGGCGACTTGCGCTCCGACGCCTTTCTGCCGCGCAAAGCCCATAGAGCCGGGGGCGGCAGGCTCCGCGCCGCCGCTTGCGGTTTCTTTGCGCAGGCTGCCGTCGCCCGCAGCCTCGTGCGCGGCGGAGGCAAATGCCGCTGCCGAGTCGCGGGCCGCTGTCGCGATATGGGCTGTTGCTGCGGCGGAGCGCGCCGATTTGCCGCCGCCCGCAACGCCGCCACGCCCGGCTTCCGCTTCGCCGCCCACGACGACGGCGGCAATGTCGCCTGCCGCCGCGCCGCCGTCGCCGCCGTCGCGCAGAAACCTGAAGCGCGTCTGGCGTTTCAGATATTTTATGTAGCTGCCGAGCAGCTCATCGACAAATCCCGCCCGCTCCAGCACCTGAATGTTGCGGCGCTCCAGCTCGGTCCTGCCCTGCGGCCCCACTTTTGACACGAATACGGCGCGGCAGTCCGACAGGGCGCCTATCGCGCCAGCAAAGGCATGGCCGCTGTGCTCGCCCTGATTGCAGGCCGGCGCGACCTCCCTCCGCTCGACGAATCTCCACTCAAGCGTCGCCTCGTCTATCTCCACGACGCAGAACGACGGGCAGTGCCCAAAGTGCCTCGACACAAACTTGCCATCTGTTGTTGCGAGAGCCACGCGCATAATGCTGCCTCCCCAAGCCATGCTTGATAAATGCTCGTCAGTATACATGCCAAACCGGACGGGTTTTATACCCCGGCCACATTCCAGCCATACCCCGGCCATACCCCGGCCATACCCCGGCCATATCCCGGCTATATCCCGGAGGCCCTGCCCCCGACGACCACGCCGGACTCCAGCTCGAGCAGCTGGTCGGACCACGCCGACGCCCATTCCTGCAGCTCCTCGCGCTCCAGCGGGGACGGCGAGTGCGAGATCTCGTGCGCCGCGATTTTCATCGCGAGGCTCATGTACACCTTGGCCTGATCCGAGTCGGGCGCGGCCTCTATGGTCGTCTTGCCCCTCAGCTCGGACTGGGTCACGGTTATGGAGCGCGGCACGTATTCGACGATGCCCGTCTTTGTCTGGCGGGCGAAGTCGTCGATGATGTCCTTTGAATAGCCCGCGTTTATGGAATTAGCGATCACGCCGCCCAGCAGCGCGCCGCCTGAGTTCGAGTATTTTTTTATGCCCTTGAACAGGTTGTTTGAGGCGTATATGCTCATGAAGTCGGAAGACGACACGGTGAACACGTGCTCAGCGATGCCCTCGCGGATCGGCATCGCGAACCCGCCGCAGACCACGTCGCCCAGCACGTCGTAGATGACGTAGTCCAGGTCGAGCGCCTCGAACGTCCGCTGCTGCTTGAAAAGCTCCACGGCGGTTATTATCCCCCTGCCGGCGCAGCCGACGCCGGGCGCCGGCCCGCCCGCCTCCACGCAGTATATGCCGTTGAAGCCCCCGTAGATCACGTCGGGCGCCTTGACCGCGCCCTTTTCGCGCAGGGTGTCGAGCACGGTCGGGATGTTTTTGCCGTCGCGCAGCGTGTTCGTGGAGTCGCTTTTCGGGTCGCAGCCGAACTGCATCACTTTGAAGCCGAGCATGGACAGCGCGGCGCTCAGGTTAGAGGTTGTCGTGGACTTTCCTATGCCGCCCTTGCCGTATATCGCTATCTGCTTTATTTTTTTCGCCATTGCCCCTCCATTAGCCATTTTGTATTTTGATATTAAGCGTATATATCATATAAAATATATATGTGATAAAAGCATTATACTTTATGGCTTAACTCGTGTCAAGCGCCCGCGCGCGTTTTTTATTGCCGCTCAATTTCCGTTCAATTTCCCCTCAGTATTCCCGCTCAATTTCCCCTCAATTTCCCCGTTGAGCACCCGTTGATCTATTGCGCCCGATTCGCGCTGCGGCCGATTATGTGATATTATACTCGTGTTCGATTGGAAATTCCGGCCGCAATTTGCGGTCGGACAGAGGAAACGAGTATTACTGACTCGCGTTTATGGTAAATTCAAATGCTCGTCAGTATATATGTTGTGTCGCGGGACATTCACAGCGCAAGGGGAGGCGGCGTGGCGAAGAAAAAGACTATATTTGTGTGCCAGCAGTGCGGGTACAGCACGTCGGGATGGATGGGCAAGTGCCCCTCGTGCGGGGCGTGGGGCTCGCTGGAGGAGGAGCCGTCGGACGCTTTGGGGCAAAAGCTGGACGCGGACGCAGACGTGTTCGGGGCGCTCATTGCGGCGGGCTATGGCTCCGGCCTTGGAGCGGGCGGCGCGTCTGGCGCCCCGCCCCCCGCGCCTGCATCCGGTGCCTCGCCCGCATCCGCAGGCGCTTCCGCATCCATATCCGCAGGCGGCGCCTCGTCCGCATCCGCTTCCGCTTCAGCAGGCGGCCGCGCCCCCTCGGCGCCCGGCGGCGCGGGCTTTGGCGCGAGCAGGGCGTACAGGCTGAGCGAGATAAGCTTCGCCGAGAGCGAGCAGCGCTGCTCCACGGCCATCGGCGAGTTTGACAGGGTGCTGGGCGGCGGGCTCGTCAAGGGCTCGCTCGTGCTGGTCGGCGGCGATCCCGGCATCGGCAAGTCAACGCTGCTCATGCAGATGTGCGCCACGGTCGAGGCGGCGGGGCCGATCCTGTACATATCCGGCGAGGAGTCGGTGCGCCAGCTGAAGATGCGCGCGGAGCGGCTGGGCGTTAAAAGCGGCAGCCTGCTGCTCGCCGGCGAAAACAGGCTGTCCGGCGCGATCAGGCTGATCGGCGAGAACAGGCCGGGCATCGTCATCGTGGACTCCATACAGACGATGTACAGCGACGAGCTGGGCAGCGCGCCGGGGAGCGTGGGGCAGATTCGCGAGGTGACGGCCATATTCATGCGGCTGGCCAAGACGCTCGGCATATCGTTCCTCATCGTCGGGCACGTGACGAAGGACGGCTCGATCGCGGGGCCAAAAGTGCTCGAGCACATGGTGGACGCCGTTCTGTACTTCGAGGGCGAGCGCAGCGCGGGGTTTCGGATCCTGCGCGCCGTCAAGAACCGCTTCGGATCCACGAACGAGATAGGCGTGTTCGACATGTCCGAGGGCGGCCTGGTCGAGGTGGAAAACCCGTCCGCGGTCATGATGGGCGAGCGGCCGAGGGGCGTCTCCGGCTCGGCGGTCGTGCCGTGCATGGAGGGCACGCGCCCCATGCTCGTGGAGATCCAGGCGCTCACGTCCAGAACCGGCGCGCAGGTCCCGCGCCGCATGGCGACGGGCGTGGACTACAACAGGATGACGCTCATGGCCGCGATACTGGAGAAGCGCATGGGCCTGAAGCTGTACGACTGCGACGTGTACGTCAACGTCGCGGGCGGGTTCAGGCTGACCGAGCCGGCCTGCGACTTGGGCATCATCGCGGCGATGGCGTCGAGCTTCAAGGACAGGGCGTTCGACGCGGACACGGCGATGATCGGCGAGGTGGGGCTGACGGGCGAGGTGCGGAGCGTCGATCAGATAGACAAGCGGCTGGCCGAGGCCGCGCGGCTCGGCTTCAAGCGCTGCGTCGTGCCGCAGGGGAGCATGGCGCACAGGGCCGCCGGCGGCAAATTCG